>CAYFWA010000140.1:0-8441 GCA_964346625.1 uncultured Myxococcales bacterium | reverse complement strand
CGCTCCAGAAGTAGCGCACCGCTCCAGAAGTAGCGCACCGCTCCAGAAGTAGCGCACCGCTCCAGAAGTAGCGCGCCGCTCCAGAAGTAGCGCACCGCTCCAGAAGTAGCGCACCGCTCCCTCTTGCCCCCTACCGCCCTTTCCTGTCCCTGAACGCCAATACAAACGATAGTGGCCCCTGAGCCTCATTTGGCCCCTGAGCCTCATTTGGCCGTCTGAGGCGAGCCCGACCTCACTCCGGCAGCGGCACCCGCGTCAGCACCTCCCCCACCAACCGCTCCGACTCCGCCCGGGTCTTGCCCACCGACTCGTGGTGCGTCCCCAGCACCACCCGGTGCGCCAGCGCCGGCAGCGCCAGCGTCTTCAGGTCATCCGGCACGCAGTAGCCCCGCTCGTCGAGCAGGGCCCACGCCCGCGCCGCCTGCACCCACGCCATCGCCCCTCGCGTCGACACCCCCAGCGAAAGCGACGGGTGCTTGCGCGTCTCCCGCACCACCCGCATCGCGTAGTCCACCAGCACCTCGTCCACCCGCACCTCGTCCGCCTTGCGCTGCAGCTCCTCCACCCCCTCGGGCGTCGCCACCGCCTCCAGCGTCTCCGGATCCACCGCCCGCCACCCCTCCGCCACGATCCGCCCCTCGCTCGCCGCGTCCGGATACCCGATCTGGATCCGCAGCAGGAACCGATCCATCTGCGACTCCGGCAGCGGATACGTCCCGAACTGCTCCTGCGGGTTCTGCGTCGCGATCACCATGAACGGCCGCGGCAACCCCCGCGTCTCGTCCTCAGCCGACACCTGCCCCTCGCTCATCGCCTCCAGCAGCGCCGACTGCGTCCGCGGCGTCGCCCGGTTGATCTCGTCCGCCAGCACCACGTTCGCAAAGATCGGCCCCGGCTTGAACGTAAACTCGTGCGAGTCCTGGTCATACACCGTCACGCCCAGAATGTCCGACGGCAGCAGATCCGCCGTGAACTGCACCCGCCGAAACTCTCCCCCCGCCGACCGCGCCAACGCCTTCGCCAGCGTAGTCTTCCCCACCCCCGGCACATCCTCGATCAACAGATGCCCCCGCCCCACCAAACAAGCCACCGCCATCCGCACCACCTGCGGCTTGCCGAGGAATACCCGCGAGATCGCCGCCACCAGGTTGCCCGCCGATCGCGCACCGATCTCCAGCGAGCCTTCACTTCGAGGTGTGAGTTGAGATACCATGCTGCATCAAGTATAGGCGAAACCATGCCCATGCGACAGGATCGTGATCACCCCGCGTGTCACCACCGGTGAAAGTGAGATCCAATACCACCGGTGAACTGACCCACCTCACCGGTAGCCTTCCCCTGGCCTCGTAAGCGCTTCTCATCACGCTTCGGACTTTCCGTTCCTGGCATCGCCAACACGAGCGCAAAACACGACGGCTAATTGGCCTTGATTGCGCTCCCGCCCCATCCCGCTCCCTGACCAATGCGCGTAATTCCCCTCGTCGAGCAACCAAACTGCCCGTACGTCTCGATTGCTACCACCCTTGCTTCGTTCCCTTCCCGTGATCCCCAGGGTGCACTGGGAACGGAACCTCTCCACCGACGTCCGAACGATTAGGCGCTGGTCGACCATCCTGTGAGCTACCCTACCCACACCTCACCCGACCGCGGCTCGCGCGTCACTGCCAGAATTCATGCAACAGCAACTGTCATTGGGAGCGCAACGCTACAAGCGGGCTCGCCAGTCATCTGCTCACCGAAGCACGTACCGGAGGCCGCGGCTCAGCGTTGCGGCGAACACGGCGGGCACGCGCTGGCGACGCCACAGCCAGGATGGCACGGCACAGTGAAGGCCCCCGACGGTGCGCCGAACGGCCGAGACCCGGCCGATGACTGCCTGTCAGGGCACCGCCGCGTCGCGCTCGGCACAGGCGTCTCCCGAAGTGAGGTAACACCCGGTGACAAGACAGTATCCGAGCAGCCGGTGCGCAACGAGATCCCCTGTGTCCCCGATGACGCCGATGATGTCCCCCGTGCTGAGATGCTCTCTCGCACGAAGCTCCAGCTCGTCTCCAGGGAGCACCGAGGGGAACATGCTCAGTCCACGGGTGGTGGCGACGACGCGATCCAACATCATGCCCCCTCCCGCGGACGTGCGAATGTGACATGCGGAAACATCTGCGCGCCGTCCCATAGGGCCCTGCGTCCGATGTGCGAGGCGAGCCCCTCCACCTCCTCTGTCGTCAGGGGGTGCGAGAGCCCGAAGTGACCGGCGAACAGCAGCGGCTCCGCTTGGAGCTGCAGCCCACGCAGCCGCGCGTGCAGCTCACCGACGGCGCTGCCCAGCCGCTCGGATCGCCTCTTCCGGGGGCGGTTGTTCCGCGCGTGGTAGCTCGCCAGGATCGGCCCTGCGGGGGCGAGCGATGCGCAACACGCCATCAGGTCGAGGCGGTGGTCGCGTCCGAATACGTGCGAAAGGCTCGACCAACCGAGAATCACGGCATCGTAGGGCGCCCGATCCAGCAACGGCGTCAACTCCCCGGTGCCAAAGCGGTGGAGGTTCACGAGATCCTGAAAGGATGCGCGAAAACAGCGTCCCTCTCCCGCCATAAGCAAACGACACTGTTGAAATCCGAGCGATACTGGCTCGAAGGCGTCCACCTGATAGCCGCGCTCCATCAGATACGTCACCTCCCGGCCTGTGCCTGCGGCCCCCACCAGGATGCGCGCTGGGACGGACGGCAGCACTCGCAAAAACCAGGCCTGCTCCCAGTCGGGCACCCCCGCGTAGTTGTGGTGTGAGTCGAGCCATGACGCGTACACCTGCAGCGTCAGCGCGGTCTGTTCGTTCGGAGTTAGGGCGTTCGCCAGGTACGCCTGGAGCACGCCGCGGCCGGCTTGCCAGAGCCGCTCCAGCGTGCGATCTGCCAGGGCCACCTGGGCGATCACTCGCGGCCAAATGGTCATCCCTGCTGGGCTTTCTGTCGCAGATCCGCCAGGACCCGTGCGACCTGGCAGTCGCTCTTGGGCACGCCCTCCATGGACCCCGTCTCGAGCAAGGCGCTGGCCGGACAGCGCCAGCAGATCCCCGAGAGCTCGCAGTCGGCGCACTCCGGCAAATCGCCCCAGCGCAACTCCCGAAAAGCCCGCCGCTCGGGGGAGCGCGCCCAGAGCTCGCGGAAGGGGGTCTCCACGGCGTTTCCGAGGATCAGGGGCAAGCGCTGACACAGCCGCACGTCCCCGTTGGGCATGAAGAACGCCGAGTCCACGCCACCGTCACACACCGGTCTGTCAGCCGGGCGGACCGAGCTCTCGGGCACCCTGGACGCGTCCAGGATGCGCGGCTCGCTCAGCACATCCGCCACCGCGCCACTGTCGCAGAGCAGGTCCAGGGTGCTCAGGTCGCCATCATCCCGGCCAAAGACCGTAGGGCTCACCCGATAGGTAAAGCCGCGCTCCTGACAGAGATCCAACACCGCCGGGGTGCGATCATGGTTGAATGTCATGGCGGTGAAGACCACCGAGACAAAGCCCCCCAAGCGGGCGAACTCGGTCAGCGCAGTGAGCGTGCGGTCAAAGGAGCCCTGCCGACCGACAAAGCGATCGTGCTCCGCCGGGTCGTCGTGATAGAGGCTGGTCTCCAGGTAGCGCAGACCGTTGGCATGGAGGGACTGGAGGCGCTGGTCGTCGAGCAGGGTGGCGTTGGTCTTGAGCTTCACCACGAAGCCGCGGCGGGTGGCGGCCTGGACGATCTCCTCCAGATCACGACGCACTGCGGGCTCACCGCCGGTCAAGCCCAGAAACAGAGTCCCCGCGCACACCAGCTCGTCAAAGATGAGCTCCAGCTGATTTAACGAGAGCTCCGGTGACGCTCTTGCCTCCCCCTTGAAGCAGTGCTTGCAGGTGAGGTTACAGCGCTGGGTTAGCTCGAAGGCCACCCCCACCGGGTAGGGGTGCTGCTCTCCAAGGGAGCGAATCATTGTGTGGGAATCCGAGAGCTCATATGCGGTGAGCGACCGCTGCGGTCGCTTCTGGTGCGACGGGCTGCTCATGACCCTGCTCGCGTGACCAAGCCGGACGACTTGAGCTGTTCCAGCAGCTCCACGGTGTCGCTGTGGAGCTGCTCCCGGGTCACCTCGAAGACCTGCACCAGCTCATCCACGATCTCAGAGACGGTCTTCTCCCCGAGCAGCGCCCAGATCTCGGCCCCCGTCTCATTCAGAGAGATAATGCGATTCGTGTTGGTATTCACGATAACCACCTTCCCTGCGATGACCCGGCTCGCCATACCTGGGGCCCATTGATAGACGTCGTCGGCCTTCATGGCGCCTGTGCCTCCCGTTTCGAATACGTGATCTGGTCGATGTGTCGCCAGAATTGAGTGGTTTTTGGAAATCGCAGCCGGTACACCGGGGCGCCCTCCACGATGCGCGCCACGAGCTGCAGCAGCCGGGCTTCGTCCGGTGCCCGGGAACGAGCGCGGGTAACCAGTCGGAGCAATTCGAAGGCGCCCTCTGCCGGACTCAGAGCGACGACCTGCGCGTCAGCCGCCTGCTCCACCACGCAGATGCCCGCGACGGGCCTTGCCGCTGTCGGCTGCACTCTGGACTCCGGATCCCCGAAGGGCGTGGGCATGCTCATCACTCGGTGGTCAGGCTCCACGGGGAACAAGATGACACGATCCAGCGCGAAGGGTTGCCCACCGTCGGCGAGCTCTAGGGCGATGGTCGTCTTGCCGCGACCGGACAGGCCGGCAAACACCCACAGCTGGTCTCTCCGCCAGACCGCGCTGGCGTGCAGAAGCAGCCCGCCAAGCGGCGCCAACGCCATCGACACGGCGGTCTGGAGCACATGCGGGAGTAACAACTCCGGATCTCGCGCCGCGAAACGACCCTCCGTCCTGTCATGGGTAACACTCAACGCACCCTGCAGCCAATGCATCTCCCACGTGTGTTTCGGGGGACTCCCCTCCCCCTGGGATCCTGGACTGGGCGGATGGCGGACGGGGTCGTCGGTGACGTAAAACCTCAGCCGAACGTCTGCGTTCTGGGGCGCAGGCGGGGCGATGGTGAACGCGGGGTATGGATCGTCCATGTCCCGGCCAACGCTCGAAGTGAGGTCGAGCCTGATCGTCAGATCGCCCATTCCCCACGCATACGTCCGCTGCAGATCCGTCATGCTCGACCACCGTGACTAGCGCCATGAGCCGGAAGCGCGTTCCGGGGTTCTGACGGTGCCTATTACCATGGTTTTTCGTCGCTCCTCAACCGAATAGGTCCAGGGCACTCAATCGTCACTCCTTGGCCGTGACGGACTGATTCTCCACCGGCTGGAAGCCGGTGGGTTCGATTAACGTGGGTCGCGGTAGTCCTGTAGCATGTGGTGCGATGTCTTACCTTTGATGACCTGCATCACCCGAATCGGCGACAGCCGAGGAGGAACGCCCAATAGTAGGTGCACATGATCGGTCCGCACGTGACCACGCAGTATCTCGATGTCCTTGCTCCGGCATATTTCTCGTATCGAATCGCGGACTCGCTGTCCGATATCACCACGGAAAGCCGGCTTGCGGTACTTCGTGATGAACACGAAATGGTAATGCAAATCGTGGACCGTGTGCCCTGGCCGTCTGTAGTTGATCATGCGGCCATCGTACCGCAAACCCCCTGAAGGCTACGTCTTAAAGACGTGGGTTTTCACCCATCCCCGATTGGGGACAATAATCCCTCACCACAACCCGACAACGAGCTTCCAGCACTCATTAGTTTAGCTGGCAACTAGACGTTCCGACGGCGTGCGCGCTACAGGTTAGCACGAAAACATCCAGCTCCTCATCGTGCTCGATGGCCGGCTTCACGTACGGCCGCTTCGTCACTTTCTCGTTGGACGTGCTCAGCGTCGCGCCGGTCTTGGGGGTATCTTCGCTCGACATGAATTTCTCCTAGTGATAAAGGACAATGCGCCCGTCGGGTTCGTATCCGGGATCCCCGACCGCGATGTCCACATAGCCGTCTCCGTCCAGATCGCCAACAAAATTCACCCAGTTGAAGTCCACCGCTCCCGTCACGCCGCTGAAGGTCACGTCCGCCGCCGTAGCGGGCACGTTGCCGGTGAAGCCACCGTACCACAACGCGACGTAGCCGGCGCCGCCGTCCCCCATGCTCGCACCTGCAACCACGGCAGGGTCCGAAGACGACGAGAGCAGCCCGTTGACCCGCCACGGCTCGGGGCTCGCGAGCGTGAGGTTCATGCCGCCAGCCACGGTGAATCCCAACTGGTCGCCGCCGGTACCGTACGTCACCGCGTAGGGTGCGGTGCCCAGCACACCCGTGCAGTTCGCGCCGGACGTTTGGCCTCTAAAGACGAGCACATTACCGGAGTCGGCACCTCCTCCCCCGATGGTTCCACCGTCGGCCCCCACGACCACGTCCAGACAGCCATCCTCGTCGAAGTCAGTGACGGACGTCGAACGTACGCCGAAGTTCGACCAGAAACCCGACGGGCCAGCGAACTCCACCACCTGGTCGAGCGCCGAAGGGGTGATGGTGTTCACGACATCAGCAGGTTTCGCTGCCGCGTAGCCCCGCAGTACCATCAACTCGCCATAGCCGGAGGCCCCGCCCCGGATGTTGGTAAACATCAGGTCGGAGTACCCATCAGTATCGAGGTCCCCCCCCGCCATGCCCATGCTGGCGTAGCTGGTTAGGCCGCTGATCATGATGGCGCCATCGGCGTTGCCGCCTGAGTTGAGGTTGATGGTCACCGGGTAGCTGGCCTCGGGGCGACCGAAGACGATCCAGACGGCGCCCCCGTAGGAGTTGTAGGTAGGAGCGCCGATGGCGATGTCGTTGTAACCGTCGTCGTCGAAGTCGCCAATGGCCGAGACGGTGTTACCGAAATAGCTACCCACGGGGCCGACGATCGTAATGTCGGCGTTGGCGCAGTCCAGGGCGCCGGATCCGAAGTTGCTGTGCCCGCGGAAGATGTACACGCGGTCCTGGCCCCCAGCGCCCACCGCGATGTCCGGATAAGCGACGGGATCACCGGCGGAGTACGGATCCCCGTCGAAGTCGCCGAGCCCGGCCATGCCGCCGCCGAAGGTGTCATCAGCGCAGGTGATGTCCAGCATGTTGGCGCCGCTCGGGCCGGTGGCCGACCCGAAGTACACCGCCGCGCCGTGCCCCGGGTTCGTGGCCCCGGAGCCGACGCCATAGCCCACGAGCAGGTCGTCGTAGTTATCGCCGTTGAGATCGCCGCCAGCCTCCACAGACGACCAGTACAAGTAGTAGCTGCTGATGCGCGTGTATCCCTGGATGGTGGTGGACATCTGCTCGAAGCCGATGTCGCTCTGGTCGACGGCCGGGAAGGTCAGGATGGGCGACCAGAGCCCCGCCACGTCGCGACCCCGGATCCCGCATTCGTAGTCGTTGCCCGCTCGGATCTTGTTGCCCGACGTGTCCTCGGCCACGAGCATGGTCTGCCCCGTACCGGCGGCGGCGGGCACTGGCTCGCCCGCGAACTGCATGGCCGACGCCCAGTCCGCGGTGATGCTGCCGTTCTCCGCACAGCGCACGTCCCACTCCTGCAGCACACCGGTCAACGCGTCCTCTACAGACGTCCAGGAGAGCTCGAGCTGCGCCGCACGACGGTTCACCACCGTCATGCCAGGCGCGGTGGCCGGCGGCGGCTCCGTGATGTCCACGGTGATATTCTCCGGGCCACCAGGGACCACGCTGCTGGCGATGGACAGCGACAGCGCGATGTCGGTCTGCTCCACCGGCGACGCAGATGGGATGGCCACGCAGAAGGTGTGCGTGCAGGGGGCCCCCGTGCAGCTCTTGAGCCACACGTCCGCGCCAGGAGCCGGATGGCTCCAGCTGCCGTTGTTCGAGCTCGCAAACACCTCGATCTCCGTGCCGTTGGCCACGGCGGCGTGGTCGATCTGCACCGTTACCGAGATGCCGTAATCACCCCCAGCGTCGCAGTCGTCACCCACCGACAGCAGCGCGCCGCTCATGGGGGACGTGATGGAGCCGGCGCCATAGGAGACGGACTTGGTTGCCGGCACGGCGGAGTTGCCCGCCTGGTCGGTGGCCGTCCACGTGAGCAGGTTCTGGCCCGCTTGCAGCTCCACGCCGCAAGGCGTGGCGAAGCTCAACCACTGGCCACCGTTGGTAATCGACGTGGCCGAGTACGTTGGGCTGCCCACCGGGTTGCCACCGCTGGTCACCGAGAGGGAGACGGGCAGGCCGGTCTCCAAGCCACTGACACTCAATCGCGCGGGCACCTCCATGGGCATGCCGGCGCAGTTGTCGTCGGATGTCCTGTAGAAGCTCTGCGCGGGCTGGCAGGTGCCGCAGTTGGCGTCGAGCACCGGGGCGATGGTGTCTACGTGGAAAGAGACGGTGCCTTGGCCCTGGTTGATGCCGTCGGAGACGGTGACCTGGACGTCGTGGGGGGTT
>CAYFWA010000139.1:7631-11557 GCA_964346625.1 uncultured Myxococcales bacterium | reverse complement strand
CTGGGGAGCGAGGTACTACAGCAGCTCGGCGGCGATCTCGGCCAGCAGGGAGCGCTCGCCCTTGAACAGGGTGACGTGGCCGGCCATGGCCTGGCCCTTGAAGCGCTCCACCACGTAGGTGAGGCCGTTGTTGGAGCTGTCCACGTAGGGGTTGTCGATCTGGTAGGCGTCGCCGGTGAGCACGATCTTGGTGTCCTCGCCGCAGCGGGTGAGGATGGTCTTGACCTCGTGGGGGGTGAGGTTCTGGGCCTCGTCCACCAGCATGAACTGGTTGGGGATGGAGCGGCCCCGGATGTAGGTGAGGGGCTCGATCTCCACGTAGCCCATGTCGATCAGCTCCTGGTAGTCGCGGCCCTTGGAACGATCCTCGCGGGTGATGCCCATGAGCAGCTCGATGTTGTCGAAGATGGGCTGCATCCAGGGGTTGAGCTTGTCCTCGATATTCCCGGGCAAATAGCCGATGTCACGCCCCAACGGGAAGATGGGGCGGCTCACCAGCAGCTTCGCGAAGGCTTTTTCCTCCACGGTGCGCTGCAGGCCGGCGGCGATGCCCAACAGGGTCTTGCCCGTCCCGGCCATGCCCACCAGGGTGACCAGCTTGATGCGATCGTCGAGCAGCAGGTCGAGGGCGAACTGCTGCTCCCGGTTGCGCGGCCGGATGCCCCAGACGCCCTTGCGCAGCCGGCTGAGGCCGAGCAGCCTGCCCGCGTCGGGGTCGAAGCGCGCCAGCGCCGTGTGGCTGGGGTTGTCCTGGCTCCGCAGCATCACGTACTGGTTGGGAAAAAACGCTTCGTCGAGGTCGGCCGGTGGATCGAGCTCGCCGGCGTCAAACAGCGCGTCCACCGCGGCGTCGGGCACGTCGAGCTCCCGCCAGCCGGGATACAGCTCCTCGATGGAGACCTTGTCGGACTGGTAGTCCTCGCTGCGCAGCCCCAGCACGTCGGCGCGCACCCGCAGATTGACGTCCTGGGTGACGAACACGGTGCGCTCCCGGGCGCCCTTGGACACCTCCAGGGCCACCTGCAGGATCTTGTTGTCCATGCTGGTGCTGGTGAGGGTGGCCGGCCGCGCCAGCTCCTCGGCGGCGGTGGCGGGCATGGCCACGCGCACCGTGCCGCCGCCCTCCACCTCGCAGCCGTCGGCGAGCTTGCCGGCGGCCCGCAGACCGTCCATGTAGCGCGACACCATCCGCGCGTTGCGCCCCCGCTCGGACAGCTCCTTTTTGAACTGGTCGATCTCCTCGAGGACGTGGATGGGGATGATGACGTGGTTGTCCTCGAACCGGAACATCGCCCGGGGGTCGTGGATCAACACGTTGGTATCGAGCACGTAGTTTTTCTTCACCGCGGATCACCTCTTGAACGCCTGTGGGCCGGGGGGCGGCGCCAGGAAATACCAGCCGCGTGGGCGCGGCACAAGGGCTTTGTGATCTTTGGGAGACGCCAACCAGTCATCACCCAGCTCTCTCCCGGATATCAACCCAGATCACGGAAGCACACCGACTGGTTCCGGCCGTGCTCCTTGGCGTGGTAAAGCGACTGGTCGGCCCGCTCCACCAAAAGCTGCTTGTGGGTGCCGTCCACCGGGTAGGCGGCGATGCCCAGGCTCATGCTGCAGGAAAACGGCCCCTGGTCGGACTGATGGGTGAGGGCGCACACCTGCTCCCGGATGCGCTCGGCCAGGATCAGCGCGCCGTCGGTGTCCGTGTCCTCGAGCACCAGGGCGAACTCCTCACCCCCGTAGCGCGCCACCACGTCCACCTCGCGGGCCTGGTCCTGCAGCACCTTGGACACCACCTTGAGCACCACGTCCCCCACCGGGTGGCCGTAGGTGTCGTTGACGCTCTTGAAGTAGTCGATGTCGGTGAGGATCAGCGACACGGGCTTTTGGGCCCGCTGGGCGCGGGCCAGCATCTCGCTGAACCGATCCTGGAAGCTGCGGTGGTTCGCCAGCCCCGTGAGACCGTCGGTGGTGGCCATGTCCTCCATCTGCTGGTACATCAGCCCGTTTTGCACCGACACCGCCACCTGGTTGGCGATGACCCCCAGCATCTCGCGGCGCTGGGCGGAAAACAGCCCCCGCCTGCGGCCGGCGAGCACGAAGGCGCCCAGGGCGCGATCCCCGGAGATCAGGGGGTAGACCAGCAGGGACTCCACGCCGGACAGGGGCACCTGCTTGGCGAAGATCACCTGGCTGCGGTCCCGCAACTCCCCGCCGGCGGGCAGGTAGTGCCGGTTCTTGATGGCCATGGCCACCAGGCCGGCGTTGTCCGGGTAGGAGTGGTTGGCGAACTCGGCGAGCCGCTCACCGTGCACCGCCGCGATGCGGTGGCGCTGGGTGTCCTCGTCGTACAGGGTGATGGCCCCCACCTCGAAGTCCACGATCTCGAGGGCGGCCTCGAAGGCGGTCTCGTACACCGTGTGGAGCCCCAGGGCGGAGTTGAGCCGCTCGGAGGCCCGGAAGAAGCGCTCCTGCTCGTACTTGGAGCGCTCCACCGCCATGAACACGCGCTCGGCCCGCACCGTGTGCACGATCTGCTGGGCGGCCTCCTCGAGCAGCTCCCGCTCGGTGCTGCCAAAGGCCTGCTCCTCGGCGCGGTCCAGGCAAAGCACGCCCCGCAGGTGGCCGTCCTCCACCACCGGCACGCCGAGAAAGGCGCCCACCCCCATCCAGCCCCGGTAATACGGGATGCCCTTGGAGCCCGGATTCACCAGGGCGATGGGGGTCTGGTTCTTGACGATGCCCCCGAGCACGCCCGACAGCGCCGGGAAGGGCTCGAGGTTGACCAGCTCGCTGTCGGCGATCACCCCCTCGGTGATCATCTCCTTGACCTGTAGGGTGTCGCCGCGCTCGCTGCGCCACAAAAGCACCGCGGACTGGCTCGACAGGGTGTCTTTGAGCAGCTCCAACGTGAAATAGATCGCCTGGCGGATGGACTCCACCGAGCCGTGAAAAAGGGCCTGCTCCTGCTGCTCGCGGGTGCGGCCGTCCGACGAGGCCTTGGAGGCGGAGATGAGCCGGAAGTCCCGGGCCTCCTGGCGCATGCCGTCGATCTCGGCCGACAGCCGCGAGGCGTGCTCGCGTCGCAGCTTGGACACCTCCACCCGCAGAAGCACCAGGCTCACCGTGCCGAAGAACGCGGAGAACCCGGCGTGAGTTAGCCAGCGCCCGAGCTGGGCGCCGAGCTGGCCCTGCTGCTGCAAAAGCAGCGCCTCGAGCACCAGGGACGTGGCCACCAGGCCGGCGCCCACCCAAAGCTGGTTGTAGGCCACCAGGAAGGTGACCATCGCGTAGAGCATCGGATACAGCGGGGAGCTCAGCCCACCGGCGAACTGCAGGAGCACGTGGCTGGAGACCACCACCAGCAGCCCGAGCTCCAGATCCCGCATGGTCTCCATCCAGCGCCCGCCCTCCTCACCGTCGAGCTCGTCGCCCACCCGCAGCCGGCCCACCACCCGGGCGAGCAGAAGCGACGCCAGCGCCGCGGCCGCGGTGAGGCGCACCACGTCCCCGCCGTCGCCCCGCAGATCCTGGAAGAACCCCCGGGTCGCCAGCGCCGCGAAGGCCACCGCCGCCCCCGCGCCCCACCACAAGCCGAGCACCCGGCGAAGCTGCACGCCGAGCTGCCCGAGGCGCTGGCGCGTCAGGATTCCAAGGCCCAGGCCCGCGCGCTCGCCCCGCGCCACGCGCGCCTTGCGGACCGGCATGGCTTTGCGATGGGTCACCATGGGTGGCTCGCTTCTCCCGGAGCCCACGCAGGGGTCGCCTCCGCCTGGCTCCACGGATCGCCATGGCAGCCTGGCGCTCGGCCGCGGCGCAATCCGTCACGTCGTGGGCGTCGTGGGCGTCGTGGGCGTCGTGGGCGTCGCGTGCGTCGCGTGCGTCGCGTGCGTCGCGTGCGTCGCGTGCGTCGCGTGCGTCGCGTG
>CAYFWA010000139.1:0-7531 GCA_964346625.1 uncultured Myxococcales bacterium | reverse complement strand
GCGTGCGTCGCGTGCGTCGCGTGCGTCGCGTGCGTCGCGTGCGTCGCGTGCGTCGTGTGTCTCGGTTCGTCATTGCTTGGCTCGAGCCCCCCAAGGGCTCAGGCTACTCCTTGAGCACGAAGATGAGCTCCCCCGGACGCACCATCCCCAGGTCATCCCGGGCCGCTTTTTCCAGGGCCACGTCGTCGTCGCGCAGCCGACGGACCTCCAGGCGCATCTGCCGGATCTCCTCGGCGAGCTGCTGGTTGCGGGCCTCGAGCTCGCTCCGCTCCTGCTCGAGGCGCCGGTACTGGCTCAGCCCGCGCTCCCCGAAAAACTGCAGGGGGAGATAGCCCAGGCCGAAGGCCAGCACCCCGGCCAGCGCGAGCCGCAGGGTCCAACGCGTCAGCCAGGCCCCGGCGCGGCGTGCCCGCGAGACCGCCCGCGGGCCTCCCGCGGGAGCCAGCACGGCCCCGGCGGGATCCGATTCCTGGCAGGCGGATGAGGATTTGGTGAAGGACTCTGGCATCTTGTACGCGGCGATCCGGGCGACGGCTCGATCGTCTCCCGATACTACGGTCAGGCCTTCGTCCTGTCCAAAAAACGGCCCGCTCCCATTGCGCCGAAAGGAACCGTGACATCCGTGCCCTGCTGGCCGCCCTCGGATGCTCGGTTTTCCCAGGCCGGAGCCGCCGATGGGCTCACAACGATTGGAATCTTGTGCCCTCCGCTGCGGCCATCGGGTGTCGGGCCGGTACCTCCTGCACCGATCCCGGGGCGGGCTACGTTTGTCAGTAGCCGACGCTTTCGCCGTCGCTCACTCCCTCGCCGTCAACCTGACCGAACGCCCCCGCGCCTCCGTATCGAAAGCCTGAGGTTCCAGCGGTCATGGAGCCGAGCGGCCCGCCGTCCCTCGTCCCCCGTCCCCCGTCACGGCGCAGGCCTCCCCACGAGGCGGGATGCCCCCTGCGAGGCAACCCTGCGGCTCCGACCAAGGACAAAGGGATATCCGGTAGTTGACGCCGCATTCCGCGGCGCGCTATAAGGCAACGACTCGCCCCCCGGCTGCCATCCGAAGGCCTCCGGTGGGCGGGGGGGCCCCGAGCGGTCCCCCGGACCGAAAACCCTCATCATCGAGGAGCGATAGGACAATGCGCAGGCTCGCCCCGCTGGCTTTGCAGACCCTGGTCATGCTGTTGATCCTGGGGCCCACCGCGGTCCACGCCCAGATGGGGCGCGGGATGCCCGGCGGCGGTGGCCGGATGGGGCGCGGCGGAGACGACAAGAAGGACGACAAGCCCAAGGTCGCCGAGCAAGGCAAGAAGCCGAAAAAGAAGAAAAAACCCGACCGTGTGCGGACCTGGGGGCTCAAAAAACCCATCCAGTTCTTCCAGCTCGACGGCTACTTCCGGGTGCGCTCCGACGTGTTCTACAAGATGCACCTGGGCTTGCAAGACACCACCGTGGCCAAGATGCCCTTCACCCGGCCGCTGCAGTACTACGACACCGGCATGGGGGGGCTGTGTACCGACCAGTCGTCCAAGAGCTGCAACAAGTCCACCCTGACCTCCACCAACATGCGGCTGCACCTCGAGCCCACCTTCAACCTGCACAGCCGGGCCCGGGTGCGCATGACCCTGGACATCTTCGACAACCTGATTCTGGGCTCCACCCCCGAGGGCTACAACGTGGTCAACGGCGGTCAGACGCGGCCCACCTACGCGTCGCTCAACGCCTTCGCCACCACCCAGGAGGTGCCCCAGGGCGGCCGCAACAGCCTCTACGACGCCATCCTGGTCAAGCACGCCTGGGGCGAGGTGGATCTGCCCTTTGGCCGGCTGATGTTCGGCCGGATGCCGTCGCACTGGGGCATGGGCCTGCTGGCCAACTCGGGCACCTGCTCCGGCTACTCCCGCTGGACCGTGCACCACAAGGGCGACCCCATGCGGTGCATGGACAGCGACTACGGGGACATCGCCGACCGGATCATGTTCGCCACCAAGATCCCCATCGTGGATCTGCTGGTGGGCTTCTCCTGGGATTTCCAGGCCGCCGGGCTCACCACCCTGAACCTCAAAGGCGAGCAGACCGTGCTCAACTCTGGGCAGCCCTACGATCTGACGCCGGCCGACGACGTGCAGCAGTGGGTGGCGTTTTTGGGCCGCATCGACAGCCCCCTCAAGGTCAAGGAGCGGCTGGCCCGCGGGGACGTGGTGTTCAACTACGGCACCTACTGGGTGTTTCGCCGCCAGAAGTACGACGTGATGGACTCCCCGTCGGCTTCGCTCAGCGATTCGAACATCGGCACCCTGTCGAGCACCCTGGTCAAGCGCAGCGCCTTCGCCATGATCCCGGACCTGTGGCTGCGGCTCAACTGGGGGGACCTGCAGCTCGAGGCCGAGGGGGTGATGATCTACGGCTGGATCCGCAACCTGGAGGACGTCAGCGCCCGGCTACACGACGAGGACGACAAGGACTACCGCATCCGCCAGTTCGGCTGGGTGTTCCGGGGCTCCTACTCCTTTTTGCGCGATACCCTGCACGTGAAGCTGGAGCTGGGCATGGCCTCGGGCGACGACCAGCTCGAGGACACCCGCACCCATCAGCTCAACTACCGAAACACCTTGCTGTTCCCCGAGGACGCCGAGGACCGCTGGCAGACCCTGTTTCGCTTCGACCCCAACTACCGCGTGGACCTCATCTTCTTCCGCGAGATCATGGGCACGGTCTACAACGCGGGCTACGTCAAGCCCTCGGTGATGTACCACATCCTCGAGGGCCTCACCGCGCGGCTGGACATGATCTACTCCTACGCCGTGGAGCCGGTGGCCACGCCGGGAAACAGCCCCCACTACGGCGTGGAGCTGGACGCGGACGTGGAGTACCGCTGGCCCGAGGCGGGCTTTTACGTGGGCATCTCCTACGGGGTGTTCTTCCCGCTGGACGCGCTGCACCGCCCCGCCTCCATCTTCACCGAGGCATTCGCGGCCGAGGCCAAGATCGCCCAGACCGTGCAGCTCCGCGCGCAGCTCAAGTTCTGACTCGAGTTTCGCCCTTGGCGTCTGCTGCGAACGGCTTAAATCGCGCCTGGCTGCGTTGCTCCGGCGATTTCTGTCTCGACGTACCGCAAGTACGCCTTCGACAAAAATCTTGTCGCGCCTTGCCAGGCACGATTTCTGCTCGTTCTCGCGACGAAAGAAGGGCGAAACTCGAGTCAGACAGACTGCTTTTTGTATCACAGACCACGGAAACACGATCCCCTGGCCGGCCAACCCCGCTGGTCGCCAGCGATTTTCGGGTTCAAGATCCACAGCATATCCGGTAAAGTGGGCCTCTGGAATCTACCCTGGTTGCGGGTCGAGGCCGTGCGCGATCTTCACGCGCCGCGCACCTCGCCGCCAGGCGTGCCGCGATGGTTTCGAAAGTATGAAACGCGACCGGTTTCGGTGGGCAGCGCGTGACCGCTTCCAGTGGACGGTGCGCGATGGCTTCGGAGGACAGAGATCGAGGAGTTCCCCCAGAGATTCGGTAAGTACCTCCTGCTCGAGCTGTTGAGCCGAGGGGGCATGGCCGAGGTGTTCCGCGTCAAGGCCTTCGGAGTAGAGGGCTTCCAGAAGACGTTCGCCCTCAAGCGGATCCTGCCTCACATCTCCGAGGACCCCGAGTTCATCAAGATGTTCATCGACGAGGCCAAGATCGCCTCGCGGCTGTTGCACGGAAACATCTGTCAGATCTATGAGTTCGGCCGGGTGGGGGACTTCTACTTCCAGCTCATGGAGTACATCGCCGGCTTCGACCTGCGCGGGCTCAAGGACGAGTTCGGGCGCCGCGGCCAGCGCTTGCCCATCGGGCTGCTGCTGTACGTGATGGCCCGGGCCTGCGAGGGGCTGGACTACGCCCACCGCAAGACCGACTCCCAGGGCAACCCGCTGAACATCATCCACCGCGACATCAGCCCCCAGAACATCATGGTCTCCTACGAGGGGACCGTGAAGCTCATCGACTTCGGCATCGCCAAGGCCAAGAGCCGCGCATCGCAGACCCAGGCGGGCGTGATCAAGGGCAAGTTCGCCTACATGTGCCCCGAGCTGCTGCGGGGCGAGACCATCGACGGCCGGGCCGATATCTTCGCCCTGGGCATCGTGCTGTTCGAGCTGCTCACCGGTCAGTCCCTGTTCGACCGGGAGACGGACCTGGACACCCTACGGGCCGTGATGGCCGCCGATGTGCCAGTACCCTCCTCGGTGAACCCGGAGATCCCGGCCGCGGTGGATGAGGTGCTGCTCAAGGCGCTGAGCGCCGACCGCGAGGTGCGCTACCAGAGCGCCGAGCAGATGCAGGAGGATCTGGACCGCGCCATCATGGCCACCGGCGTGCCCATGAGCTCGAACCGGGTACGCAAGTTCATGATCGAGCACTTCAGCCCCGAAGTCGCCGCCGAGCGGGAAAAGGCCGCCCACTTCGCCTCCTTCGGGGAGACCGGCGAGGTGGTGGCCGCCACCGGCGCGCCGGCGCCGCGCCCCCAGCCCAAGACCGTGGAGACCTTCTCGGGGCGCCGCCTCAGGGCCCGCGACATCGAAGCCGACGAGTGGGCCGATGAGGTGACCTACGTCCACGGCAAACAGGAGACCGGCGATCGGGAGCTGCGCGAGGCCGAGGCCGAGGCCGAGGCCGCGGCCGCGGCCTTCGGGACCCCCGGCGCGCCCGACCCCGCGCTGGACTGGGAGCCCGACCCTGGCCGCGACCTGCTGGACGCCGGCGACCCGCTGGCCACCGGCCATGGGCACGCCGGAGGCGACGTCCTAACCGCGGACGACGTCGACGTCTTGGAGGCCGATGATCTCGAGGAGATCGACGAGAGCGAGCTCGAGCTCATCGAGGAGGGCGACGACGGCGGGGAGCCGGAGCTGCTCAAGGGGGTGTTGCTCGAGGACGACGCCTCCTCCGCGGAGGGCCTCGACCAGAGCCTCGAGGATCTGGCCGGCCCGGTGACCGTGGAGCCGGTGGGGTTCGACTGGGAGCCAGCGGCCGAGTCCACCAGCGCCGGGCTGCCCGCGGCCCAAGACCCGGGCAGCGACGAGGATCTGTTCGAGCCAGCCCTGGTGGACGACCGCCCGGATCAAGAAGACCTCAACGCCCCGCTATTCGAAAGCGACGCCCCCACCGCCTACCTCGACGACGACGACGAGGAAGAGGAGGACGTCGACCTCAACGCCCCGCTGTTCGAAAGCGACGCCCCCACCGCCTACCTCGGCGAAGATGATGACCAGCCGCTCGAGCCCGTCGGTCCCGTCGACGCGGTCGAGCCGGGCAATCCCAACGAGCCCCTGTTTCACAGCGACGCCCCCACCGCCTACCTCGGCGACGACGACGAGCCCGCGGTGACCCCCTTCGGCGACCCCTCTTCCCGGGTGAAGCCCGAGCAGGCCGGCCCGCCCCCAGACGCTCCGGAGGCCCCGGAGGCCCCGGAGGCCCCGGAGGCCCTCGGCCCGGACTGGCAAGCCCAGGCCTTTGGCGGACCGGGCCCGGCCGCACCCACCACCCCGGCCGCACCTGCGCAACCCGCCGCGCCCGCACAGCCCGCCGCGCCCGCACAGCCCGCCGCGCCTGCGCAACCCGCCGCGCCGGGATACGCAGAACCGGAGTACGCGGACCAGGGGTATTACGACCAGGAGTACGCGGACCAGGGGTATTACGACCAGGGGTACGCGGACCAGGGGTATTACGACCAGGAGTACGCGGACCAGGGGTATTACGACCAGGAGTACGCGGACCAGGGGTATTACGACCAGGGGTATTACGACCAGGGGTACGCAGACCAGGAGTACACGGACCAGGGGTACACGGACCAGGGGTACGCGGACCAGGGGTACTACGACCAGGAGTACGCGGACCAGGGGTACGCGGACCAGGCATACGCGGACCAGGGGTACGCGGACCAGGCATACGCGGACCAGGGGTACGCGGACCAGGCATACGCGGACCAGGCATACGCGGACCAGGCATACGCGGACCAGGAGTACACGGACCAGGGGTACGCGGACCAGGAGTACACGGACCAGGGATACGCGGATCAGGGGTATTACGACCAGGAGTACGCGGACCAGGGGTATTACGACCAGGAGTACGCGGACCAGGGGTATTACGACCAGGAGTACGCGGACCAGGCATACGCGGGCCAGGCATACGCGGGCCAAGACCAGTACGACGAGGGCTATGAGGCGGCGCCCCAGGATCTACAGGGACGCGAGCACGCCCTGTCGGGTGGCTACGTCACCGAGGGGTACGACCAGGACGAGCTGGAGGAGGAGCCCGACGAGGACGCCACCCAGTTCGATCCCGACGCCGGCAACATCGATGACCTGAGGCGCAAGTACGGGCTGCTGCCGGAGCAGCCCGAACAGCCCGCAGAAGGCGCCGGCGAGCCCGAAGAGCCCATGGAGCTCGACGAGGACGACCTCGTCGAGGTGGACGAGTAGCCTCCGAAAGCGCTCTTCGTAGCACTCGCGACCGTCCCACCCGCCCTACCCGTTGGAGTGTCTCTCATGCCTACGCCTGCGCCTGCGCATGCGCCTATCGCGGTCGCGGCCGCGGTCGCGGTCGCGGCCGCGACCGGGGACAAACGCTGCGTGGCGAGACCGCACCAGGGGAGGTGGACACGGAAGGGGCGCCGGTCCTCGCCGCTCGGGACATCCCCCTGAAGCAGCGACAGTTCGGCGGGGCCACCGCCCGCCCCTGAGCCGGCCCGCGGGCGCCTCGCCGAGACCCAAACGCCGGCGCCAGGGCACAGTATCCTTCACGTGCGAAAGATATCGGCACCCTTCGGCCTCGGTTTCCCATTCGTCCTGGTGGCGCGGGTCGGGCCGCTGCTCGGGCGGCGCGGCAGACGGGCATCAGTTGCTCGGGCTGGCCAGCAAAAAAAAGAACGAAGTGCAAGGCGTGTGGGCCCACGCCCGCGTCCCCCCACCCATGCCGATGGCGATGATAGCCCCTGAGATTTCAAGCCGATTCGGCGTCACTGCGGCCCACCTCGCGCCAAGGCCCGGCGATCTGACGCCGATTCGGCGTCACTGCGGCCCACCTCGCGCCAAGGCCCGGCGATCTGGCGCCGATTCGGCGTCACTACGGCCTACCTCAGGCTCACAACCGGCGCGTTGACTCTGGCCTGGGGTTCGGCGCTGCGGCGGCGAGGTGCGCTGGGGATTATGGAGCGGCTCGTATTCTTGCGTGACTCCCCGCGGGCGGCCGCCTGCGGCGTCCGCCCGCGGGGAGTCACGCTGCGGAGCTAGCCCGTGGGGGGTACGGTAGGTGGGTTTTTGCCGTTGACACCGCGCCGGACGCCTATGGCGTCCGGCGCGGTGTCAACGGCTGAAGGAATCGGTAAGAGAAGGCGCAAAGGCGAAAACGGGAAGCCGGAGAGTGGAATTCAACTCCCATTGTCTTGAACAGGGTTGGAAAATCACCGAGAGGCGAAGAGGGGCGAAGGGCGGGGGGTGTGGAGCTTGGGGCTTGGGGCTTGGGGCTTGGGGCCGAAAGCGTGGGCGTGGGATGT
>CAYFWA010000138.1:9502-11563 GCA_964346625.1 uncultured Myxococcales bacterium | reverse complement strand
CCGGTGCGCTCGCGGCTCCCGTCCCCTCCCCCAATCCCCCGATGTCGAGCTGCAGGTACCGCCGGATGGGCGCGAAAACCTCCGGCTCCTCCCGCACACACTCGGGCAGATGTCGCGCCACCGCCCACACCAGCCGCTGCTCGTGAAACAACCCCTCGGCCAGCGACTCCCCGTCGTCCAGCGTCGCGTCGATCACCTGGTCGATGACCTTGCGCGGAAAGGGAAACTCCGGGTTCGCCCACACGCCCTGCCGCAGCGCGAGCTGCTGCGAGAGCCATCGCTCCAGTGCCCGGCTCTGCACCACCACCGTCTCCGGCTCCAACGGATCCACCGCTTCCGCCGACCCCACTCCATCACCGGCCCCGTCGCCCTCACCCCGCACGAGCCAGCCATCCCCGTCCCCATCTCCTCCCCCTTGCCCTTCACCCTCGCCAACAGCCGCTCCTCCAGCCGCCACCCCTTTGGCAGCCGCTCCCCCGATCACGCTCACGAGGTGATCAACCAGCGACTCCAGATGGTTGCTCCGGTGAACGTAGAAAGTCATGGCATCTCGGCGTGTTAGCGGCCTGGTGTCTTGGCGTCCTGGTGCCCGGCGTCAACGCTCGCTACGCCTCGGTCTCCAACGCAAGCCCGGACGGCGACGCGAGCCCGGACGGGATCGGGACCCAACCACCGACCCGACCATACCTATCCTCCCCCCCTGCGCTCAACCCAATCCTGCACACCGCGATTGACGCACCCGGGTTCTGCGGTATTCTCAAATGTGAATACCCAGGACATCTGCGAGTTGCCGGCGATATGCGAGTTGCCGGGGATGCCCTGGGATGCCTGAGCTGCCAGCACGCTGGAGGAGCTAGATGTCAGTGAAGAAGTTCGGGATCTCCATCCCCGAAGAAGTGATGGAGGCGGTGGACCGGGCGGCACGGGAACGGGGACTGAGCCGCAGCCGGTTCATCGCGGGCGTTTTACGCCGAGCCGCGGCAGCCCGGACGGACCTCGAGGTGACGCGCAAGATCGACGAGGTGCTGGCCGATGAGGACCTGCAGCGAGAGCAGGCTGACGAGGCCCGCGCGCTGCAGCGAGCTGGTTTCGGCCAGGGGACCGAGTGGGTTTGACATCAATGCGATGGCTTTCCGGGATACGGCCACGGGGTAGACGCCGCGGGGGAGGACGCCGCGGGGGGGGGACGCCGTGATGGGGATGAGGATTTGAAGATATCTCAGGGAGACGTGGTATGGGTGGCCCTGCCTCCGTCCCGGGGGTCAGCCCCGGGCGGTCGGGGGCGACAACAACAACCGCACCGCCCACCTCGTCAGGGTGACCCATGCCATCACCAAGGCCATCCGTCTCACTCGCCGCACCGTGCGCTGAGCAAGCGAGAAAAGCACGGCTCACCAATCCCGTGCTCCCCTGTCCGATCATGTTCCCGTGGTCCGGTCCTCGCTCGCGCCTCGCAAACGAACGACGCTGCGATCGCGATTGCACGGCTTCTCGGTTGGCGCTCGCGGCCTATCGGGAATAGGCAACCTACGATCGACGCAGCGCTCAGCGATTGCGGCGGCGGCGGGCGGTGAGGGCGAAGCCGGCGAGGATGAGCAGGGCGGACAGGGGGACGGAGCCGCCGCCGGGAAGCGGGCCGGAGCCGGAGCCGGAGCCGGGGAAGAGGCCGGAGCCGGAGCCGGCGGCCTGGCAGCCGCAGCCGCCGTTGTCGGTGTCGATGACCACCTTGTCGTCGCAGGCGTCGCCGATGCCGTCCTGGTCGACGTCGACCTGGTCGGGGTTGGGCACGTAGGGGCAGTTGTCCGCGGGGTTGGCATGGCCGTCGTCGTCGCGGTCGGGATCGCAGGCATCGCCGAGGCCGTCGCCGTCCATGTCCGCCTGGTCGGCGTTGGGCAGCTCGGGGCAGTTGTCGTCGCAGTCCAGGGTCCCGTCGCCGTCGGTGTCCACGTCGGGCTGGCCGCAGCCGCAGTCACCGGGCGAGGTCTTGTCGGCGTCGTCGGGGCAGCCGTCCTCGCAGTCCGCCGTGCCGTCGCTGTCGCTGTCCGTGTCGGCGGTGCCGCA
>CAYFWA010000138.1:6843-9402 GCA_964346625.1 uncultured Myxococcales bacterium | reverse complement strand
GCAGTCCGCCGTGCCGTCGCTGTCGCTGTCCGTGTCGGCGGTGCCGCAGCCGCAGATGCCCGGCGCGGTCTTGTCGGCGTCGTCGGGGCAGTCGTCCTCGCAGTCCGCCGTGCCGTCGCTGTCGCTGTCCGTGTCGGCGGTGCCGCAGCCGCAGGTGCCGGGGGACGTCTTGCCAGGATCGGTCGGGCAGTCGTCGTTGCAGTCCGCCGTACCGTCGCTGTCCGTGTCGGTGTCGGCCGTGCCGCAGCCGCAGGTGCCGGGGGACGTCTTGCCAGGATCGGTCGGGCAGTCGTCGTTGCAGTCCGCCGTGCCATCGGAGTCGGTGTCGGTGTCGGCGGTGCCGCAGCCGCACTGTCCCGCGGCGATCTTGTTGGGGTCGCTCGGGCAGCCGTCGTTGCAGTCCGCCGTGCCGTCGGAGTCGCTGTCGGTGTCGGCGATGCCGCAGCCGCAGGCGCCGGGCGCGGTCTTGTTCGAGTCGTCGGGGCAACCGTCGTTGCAGTCCAGCGTCCCGTCGCCGTCGGTGTCGGTGTCGGCAGTGCCGCAGCCGCAGGTGCCCGCGGCGATCTTGTTGGGATCGTTCGGGCAGCCGTCGTTGCAGTCCAGCGTCCCGTCGCTGTCGGTGTCGGTGTCGGCAGTGCCGCAGCCGCAGACGCCGGGCTCGGTCTTGTTGGGATCGTTCGGGCAGCCGTCGTTGCAGTCCAGCGTGCCGTCACCGTCGGTGTCGGTGTCGGCAGTGCCGCAGCCGCAGACGCCGGGCTCGGTCTTGTTGGGGTCGTTCGGGCAGCCGTCGAGGCTGTCGCGCACACCGTCGCCGTCGGAGTCGCAGGTGGTGATCTGACCGGGGTCCCCGTCCGGCGTGGCCTCCACCACCAAATCGGCGGACACGTCGTTGGTGTCCTCGTCGCCCCAGCAGCGGGCGATGGACTCGGAGGTCGAGGCGGTGAGGGTCCCCACGGTGCCGGGGACGCTGCCCCCCTCCCAGACCACGGCGTCCACCACGGTGTCGAAGGGGTCGAGCAACAGCAGCTCGTCGCCGCTGTTGCTCAGCGCCAGCGAGCCGCCGTCCCACTCGGGATGGCTGGCCGTGGCCAGGGCGGAGGTGCTACCCGGCGTCACGGCGTAGTCCGGTTCGAAGCCGTACAGATTGAAGAAGCCGTCGCCGTCCCAGGCGCACACCGCGACGTCCCCCGAGGCCAGGGTGCCGCTGGGCAGGGACTGGGCGCCCTCGGAGCTCGAGCCCGGGGTGGCCGCGTCGGTGACCTTGTAGGCGGTGAGATCCAGCGCGGCGCCGGTGACGTTGTACAGCTCCACCCACTCCTCGGCCGAGTCGGTGCCCGGGGTGTCGTAGAGCAACTCCGAGATGAGCAGCGGGGAGTAGACCTCACCCAAGGGGTAGACGGGGTTGGCCGAGGCGAGGGCCGAGGGCACGAACCAGACGTCGAAGTGGTAGTCCACCACGGAGTCGGTGGAGCTCAGCTCGTCGGGCCAGGTGGCGGCGGTAGCCTGCTGGGCCAGGGCCGGATCCCCGTAGGTGGTCAGCGCGTCCACCACGTCCGGCGAACCCGCGATGTCCCAGCACTCGTCCGAGGCGTTGGAGCGCGCCACCGCCACGGTCAAGCGCAGCGGCGTGGCGGGGGGACCGGTCATCAAGCCCAGCGCGGTCCAGGGGATGCCGACCTCGATGGTCTCCAGGGTGTCGTCGATCACCGCCACCCCGATGGATGTTGCGCCCCACGAGTGGTCGTACACCGTGGGCTGGGTGAACGGACCCGCGGCGCTGCCGAAGCGGGTCTGGACCAGGTACTCCCAGGCCGCTTGATCCGACACCAGGGTGTCGCAGAACCCGCCGAGGTCGACTTCGCCGCTGCTCGCGGTGCGGTCCAGGTCCACGGCAATCTGCACCTGGGGGGCGCCGTCGCCAAAGGGCGTCTGGATGTCGTCGAGGCCCACCAGGAAGTAGACGAAGGTGTCGTCGCCGGTGACCCGGAGCTCCACCAGGTCCTCGTTCGAGGAGTTGGCCCAGTCGGTGCGCTGGTCGCCGGCCGCGTCGTACCAGACGTACTCCCCGGCGTAGCTCGCGGTGCGGATCACCTGGCCCAGGTTCGTCCAGGTGCCGGCCGGGGTGGACCAGTCGGCCGGGTCGCCGTCCACGGTGACCGTGGCGGCCCGAGCGCTGGGGGACAAGACGGTGACGATCCCCGGCCCGAGCGCCGCGAGGGCGAGGGCGACAGCGGGGATCAGGTGGAGCGAGGGACAGCGGCGATGGCGCACGATAAACCTCCTGAGCGATGGACGGTTGGCGCGCGTTGCTCGAGTCGCTGAATGAGCATCGCACCACGGAGCAGCGCGGGCCGGACCGCCCCGACCGCGGGCGCACCGGGGCGCGGCCGCGGGCTTGCTATCGAATTCCCTGATTGTAGCGCCCGTCCGCGCGGGGAGAAAGGGGAACCGCGGCCGGCGGCTGGACGGTCGGGTCTCGGAGACGGATGCCAGGGCTTGGTCTAGATCGGATCCGGGCCACCCGGGATCGGATCCGGGCCACCCGGGATCGGATCCGGG
>CAYFWA010000138.1:5576-6743 GCA_964346625.1 uncultured Myxococcales bacterium | reverse complement strand
CGGGATCGGATCCGGGCCACCCGGGATCGGATCCGGGCCACCCGGGATCGGATCCGGGCCACCCGGGATCGGATCCAGGCCACCCTGGATCGGATCCAGGCCACCCTGGATCGGACCGGGACCGGGATCGGGACCCGGATCGGGACCGGGATCGGGACCGGGATCGGGACCCGGATCGGGACCGGGATCGGGATCGGGACCGGGATCGGGATCGGGACCGGGATCGGGACCGGAACCAGCGCTAGATGATGCAACCCGGGGGATCGGGGTTCCAGCAACACGTCCCCATGTTGCAGTGGCCCGAGCAGCAGTCGTTGCCGCTGCCGCAGGCGTCGTTCGGGCCGCCCGTGCCCGCGGTCTCGCAGCAGTAGCCGCCGGTGCAGTAGCCGCTGGCGCAGTCGCTGCCGGTGGAGCAGGTGTCCCCGTACTCGCCGAGGGTCCCGCCAGAGGCGCAGTAGTCCGGCGAGCCGGGGGGCGCCACCACGCAGCCGTACGTACAGTACTGCGAGGACTGGGTGACGTTGCCCGAGCAGTAGTACAGGTAGTTCGCCGTACCGCCAGTAAACTGCGCCGAGGCGCCACAGTAGTAGCCGGAGTAGCCATCACAGGGATCGGTGGAGCACTGCCCGCAGTCGTCCTCGCAGTAATCGCTCTCGCCACAGCCCTCACCCGCCTCGCACACCCCGTTGGGGCACACCGGCGAGCAGTCGCCGTCGTTGGCCGCGTTGCAGCCCGACGGGCAGCACAAATCGCCGCCGGCGCAGCTCGTGATGGTGCGCGAGGTGCACTCGGCGGTGCAGTTGTTCGCATCGCCAATGAGCCGCCCCTCGATGCACGGATCGGGGTTGGGGTCCGGGCAGCTCGTGGGGCAGCTCGAGGGCGGGTCGCAGGTCTCCCCGGCGTCCTGCACCCCGTTGCCGCACACCGCGGAGCAGTCCGAGTCGTTGCCCGAGTCGCAGCCCCCCGGGCAGCAGCCGTCGCCGCCGACGCAGCTCGTGATGGCGCCGTGCTGGCACTCGGCGTTGCAGTTGGCCGCGCTGCCGATGAGGCTGTCCTCGGTGCAGGGGTCCCCGTCGTCGCAGCTCGTGGGGCAGGTGCTGGGCGGATCGCAGGTCTCGCCGGCGTCGCGCACCCCGTTGCCGCAGCCGGGGGAGCAGTCGTTGTCGT
>CAYFWA010000138.1:3462-5476 GCA_964346625.1 uncultured Myxococcales bacterium | reverse complement strand
GTCGTCGGTGCACGACGTGATGGGGGCAGGCGCGCAGCGCGCGGTGCAGTCGGCCGCGGTGCCCTCCACGGTGTACTCGGTGCAGGGGTCGGTCTGGGGGCAGTCCTCCGGATCCTCGGGGCAGGCCGCCGGTGGGTCGCACTCCTCGCCAGGATCGAGGGTGCCGTTGCCGCAGTCCGCCGGGCACACGTCACAGTCGTCCGGACAGCTATCGCAGTCCTCGCTGGCGTCGCACACACCGTTGCCGCACCCGCTGAGGTGCAGGCACTGGTCGTAGAAGGTCAAATAGCCGAGGCTGTCGCTGTCCTCCACGAACAGGTCGGTCAGAAACAGCTCCAAGTGCAGGCCGTACAGCGACTCGGCGCCCACCAGACCCTTGAGGCAGATGTCGTTTTCCTCCATGCCGTAGGACAGCTTCCCCTTCACGTACAGGTGACCGCCCACGTAGGGGCCCGCCACGCCGAACATCAGAAACGAGGTGCGCTTCTTGATGCCCACGCTGGCCTCGCCGATGCCCAGCTCCAGATCCGGCTGCTCCAGGCTCCCGGTGCTCTCGAGGCTCCCCCAGGCGGTGGTGCCCTCGCCCTTTTTGTAGGAGACCCCCGCGGTGGCCTCCAGGCCGGCGCTGTATTTGAGCTTGAGGGTGGGCTTGAGGGCGATGCTGGCGGTGGCGGTGAAGTTGATCACCGGCGTGAACACCAGCGGCCCGATGGGCACCGCCGCCAGGTAGATGGGCCCCGACAGCGGCCACTCGCGGTCCCAGCTCAGATCGAAGATCTCCACCTCGAAGTGGCCCATGAAGGTGAGCTTCGGTGTCGCCTCGAAGGTGAACTCCTCGAGCTTCATGAAGCTCACGTCCAGGTAGGCGCGCTCGATGGTGATGGACACGCCGAGCTTGGGCTTGAAGCTGGCCCCCGACCCGAGCGGGATCTCCTCGAACTGAAAGACGTGCCCGATGGTCACCCCGCCCTTGACCCCCGGGCCCTCGGGCCGCATGGGCTCAATGGTCTTCAGATCCTCGCAGTCCTCGGTGCAGTGGGCGCCGGTGAAGCGCATCTGGTAGTCCCGGACGCCGAACTGGCAGGTCTCCACGGCCTCCTCCACGTGAGCGGGCTCGGTCTGCAGCACGTAGCGCTTGCCCATGATGGAGACCTCGAAAAACACCGAGGTGACCTTGCGCAGGTAGCCGCCCTCGGAGGTCCCCCACAGGATGTCCCCCGAGGAGATCACCGGGGCGTCGGCCACCGAGTGAAACAGCAGCTCCACCTCGTTTTCCGAGATCGTGGCCCCGCCGAAGCTCTCGTCGCGCTCGGGCCACACGGTCTCCTCGCGGAAGATGCAGCGGTTGCTGTACAGCTCGATGGTCCGGCTCACCCGATCCTCGCCGTCGCTCACCGTGAGGGTGGCGTGGTGCCGGCCGGGCTCCTCGATGATGTAGCCGTGCACGTCCTCCGAGGTGCAGTTGGCGATGGTGTGGTCCGCCTCGCCGTCCCCGTCGATGTCGATGCGGCAGGTGAGGGCGTCCCCGTCGGGATCGGAGATCTTCCAAAACAGGCGCACGTCCAGCGGGGCGTCCCCAAAGGGCGGGCTCCCGTCGAACTCCTCGATCACCGGCGGCCGGTTCTTGTTTCCACAGCCCGGCGCGGCCACCAGGGCCGCCAGGACGGCCAGGGCCGCCAGGGCGGCCAGGGCCGCCAGGGCGACGGGGCGCGCGAGGCCGCGCGTCGTCACCCTCCGGACGATGAGCCGTATTGGCCGCGTTCTCCCGCCGCAGTGAGCCGTTGCGGTGTCTCTCTGCATGATCCTCTCCTCCCGCTTTGTCCAGCAGCCGTCGCCGGATTGTGTACAAACCGTGGGTACAGGATACCGTGGCCGGCCGCGCGGCGTCAAAGCGTTCCTCCGCCCGGCGTGCTGGTAGCCGCCGCTCAGCGCGCGGTCAGCCGCTCAGCGCGCGGTCAGCCGCACAGCGCGCGGTCAGCCGCTCAGCGCGCGGTCAGCCGCTCAGCGCGCGGTC
>CAYFWA010000138.1:1161-3362 GCA_964346625.1 uncultured Myxococcales bacterium | reverse complement strand
GACCGCTCAGCGCGCGGTCAGCCGCTCAGCGCGCGGTCGACCGCTCAGCGCGCGGTCAGCCGCTCAGCGCGCGGTCGACCGCTCAGCGCGCGGGCGGCCGCTTTCCCCGGCCGTCACGGCTCCTCGGGCTGCCACTCGATGGCCCCCATGTCGACGTAGCTCGGGGTGCCCGCGCCCGTGTCGTCCACGCTCACGGCGTCGTGGCGCAGCTGTCCGTGGTAGTCGAAGGTGGGCGCCATCGCGCCGTCGGCCGCGTCCACCGCGGGGGAGCCGGCTTGCAGGCCGAGCTGTCCGAGGCTGACGTCCACGAACCGGGGGTCCGCGTCGATGTTCCCTTCCCCCAGGGCGCCGCCCTCCACTAAGGAGTAGCGGAGGGTAAAGGGGCTCGGCGTGAGCTGCGGGAGCTCGTGGGGCAGGTCTCCCCACAGCACGCAGTTGGCCACCTCGCAGGTGGAATCGCGGCAGTCCAGCGCGCCGCCGGCGAGGTTGCCGCCCGCCTCGTTGAGCGTGAAGGTGGAGTTGACCAGCTCCAGGGCGCCGCCATCGCTCACCTGGATGGCTCCGCCGCGTTGCCCCGCCTTGTTGCGCAAAAGCACGGAGCTGAGCACCCGCAGGCTGCCCCCGCTGGTGGACGCGGCGCCGCCGAGGTCGGCTTCGTTGCCCTCGAGCCAGCAGCGGCTGAGCTGAACGGTGCTGGTGGTGGCGCGCAGCGCCCCGCCGCTCTCGCCAGAGCCGGCGTTGGTGCTGTTGCTCCAGAAGTAGGTCTGCTCGAAGGTGGCCTCGCTGCTCAGCAGGGCCACCCCACCGCCGCCCTCGAGGGCGAGGTTGGTCTCGAACCGGCAGCGCGAGACCCGCAGCACCGAGCTGTCGGCCAGCAGCCCGCCGCCCACGGTGTACGAAAACCCGCCAGTCACCGTGAAGCCGTCGAGCACGCCGGCGCTCACCGCCGTGGCCCGCACCACGTGCGCCACGGACTCGGTGGACGAGCCCTCCTTGCGGCCGTCGATGACGGTGAGGTGCTGCAGCGGATCGCGCGCCGCGCGCTCGGTCTCCCCGCCGGCGAAGCCGCCGAAAAGCGGCGCCCGCGCCGGCAGCACCAGCCCGTCGGTCCGGCCGGGCGCCCACACGCGGTAGGTCCCCGCCGCCACCCAGACCTCGCAGTCGCCCCGCGCCACCGCCGCCTCCACGGCCGTCGGCAGGTCTTGGAAAGCCGTGGCCCAGCTCTCTCCGTCGGGCTCGGCGCCGCTGGCCGCCACGTCCACGTACACGATGCAGCGGCACACGCTCTGGTCCCCTTCGGTCTCGCAGCTCCAGCCGGGCTCCACCTGGCAGCCGTCATCGCACCCGTCGCCGGCCACGGCGTTGCCGTCGTCGCACTCCTCCCCCGGATCGAGGCCGCCGTTGCCGCAGTCGCCGCAGCGCGCCACGTCGAAGCGGCAGTCGGGCAGGCAGCCCAGCGCGCCGGGGGGCTGATCGAGATCCACGCAGGTCATGGCGCCCAGGTCGCTGCCGTCGCAGGACTCCCCGGCCTCGCGCACGCCGTTGCCGCACTCGGCGGGGCCGCCGCCGTCCCCGCCGTCCCCCGCGTCGGGGAACCCGCCCGGGGGATCGTCGAAGGACACCAGGCAGCCCCCCGCGCCGATGGCGAGCGTGAGGGTCAACGCCGGCGTCAGCGCCAGCGCCGGCGTCCGCGCCAGCGTCCGCGCCAGCGTCCGCGCCAGCGCCAGCGCCAGCGCCAGCGTCCGCGCCAGCGCCAGCGCCAGCGCCACCCTCCGCGTCAACGAAAAGGGCAACGTCCGAGTGACGGCTGACACCCGGCCACGCGTCCGCCACCAGGGACCGTTTCGGGATCGCGAGGCGGCGGCGCGGGCGTCCTCTCGGGCTGGGCAACCAGGCGTAGACATGGGGCTCCACCTCCGATGGTACCCTCGGGACGCACCACGCGGCAAGGCAGACACGCCGCGAATCCCGAACGGCACCCCGGCTCCGGAGGCCGGCTCCGGTTCCGGAGGCCGGGTCCGGAGGCCGGGTCCGGCGGCCGGCTCCGGGCGGCCGGCTCCGGGCGGCCATCTCCGGGCGGCCGGCTCCGGGCGGCCGGCTCCGGAGGCGGGGGCCAGTGCCAGGGGTTGGCTCCGGGCGGCCATCGCCGGGCGGCCATCGCCGGGCGGCCATCGCCGGGCGGCCATCGCCGGGCGGCCATC
>CAYFWA010000138.1:0-1061 GCA_964346625.1 uncultured Myxococcales bacterium | reverse complement strand
GCCGGGCGGCCGGCTCCGGGCGGCCATCGCCGGGCGGCCATCGCCGGGCGGCCGGCGGCCGGGTCCGGGTCCGGAGGCCGGCTCCGGAGGGCCATCGCCGGGCGGCCATCGCCGGGCTATCGCGGACCGGTGGTCTGTGCCACTATCGAAGCCGGGCCGGGCCCGGCCCGGCCAGCAACCGCAACCGCGCGTTGGAGACGGGTGGGCAGCGACAGGGAGCAGGCCATGGCTGAGCACGACCAGGTTCTCCTCATCAGCAACGACGGCGCGTTGGCGGCCGGGCTGCGCGAGGGCCTGCGCGAGACCGACGTGGAGCTGCGGGTGGGGCACGACGGCGCGTCGGGGCTGCGCCAGGCCTGGGAGCTGCTGCCCGCGGTGGTGGTGTTGGACGCCGACCTGCGGGGACCCTCGGGCTTCGTGGTGGGCAACGTGCTGCGCGAAAACCCGCGCCTGGCCGAGCTGCCGCTGGTGATGGTGTCCAAGACCAAGGATCAGGCCTCCCTGGATCAGCACGGCCAGGACAAGTCCCGGGCCGGCGCCTACGTCCCCGCGCCCGCCAAGGCCGACGACGTCCTGAAGGCGATCACGGAGCAGCTCGCCGCGAGCCGCCGCAAAGGCGAGGATCGCGACGCCCGCATCGGACGGCTCAGCCGGATCCCGGCCGACGAGCCCCAGCTCCCCAGCAACACCCTGAGCTATTTGATCCTGCTCATCGTGGCCGGCTTCGTGGCCGCGCTGGTGTACTACCTGCTCGAGTGAACGAGCCACCGCTTCGCCAGGTTGTCATCGGCGGCGCGTCAGCGGGAGGAATCGGGTTCGCGTTGGCAGCGTAGAGGGGAAAATGAGCGGGTTGGCATTGAATGAGCAGGTTGGCGTTGAACGAGCAGGTTGGCGTTGGCGGCGAAGTAGCCGGGGAGCAATCGAGCCTTGGTCCGGAGCTCACTCCACGGGTTCGGCGTCGGGGGGCAGCGCCGGACGGCGGCTCGGGGGCGGCGCCGGACGGCGGCGCGGGGGCGGCGCCGGGGTCGCGGCCGAGGCCGCCGCACCGGGCGCGGGCCCCG
>CAYFWA010000137.1:9029-11594 GCA_964346625.1 uncultured Myxococcales bacterium | reverse complement strand
CTGTTCGTGGTGGACAACTCCGGCTCCATGGCCGACGAGCAGGCGCTTTTGCAGGCGCAGTTTTCTTCCCTGATGCAGACCCTGCGCAACATGGTGGGGGGCATCCCGGACGTGCACATCGGGGTCACCAGCACCGATCTCGGCACGGGCATGTTCCAGATCACCTACTGCGAGGACGCCGGCGGGGATCAGGGCCACCTGCTCACCGGGAGCTGCCCCAACCCCACGGGCGCGACCTACATCGTGGACACCGAGCCCGAGAACTGTTCCATCGAAAAGGACATGGGAACCAAAGGAGAGCTCGTGGCCTGCACGGCGCACGACTGCGCCGAGCAGCACTGCACCGAGCCGGGCACCACGCTGCAGATCGACGAAAACGGCTGCCCCCGCTGCCGCAACTACCGCGGCGAGGACCTGGAGGACGCTTTTTCCTGCGTGGCGGCCCTCGGCACCCTGGGCTGCGGCTTCGAGCAGCCGCTGGAAGCCATGTACCAGGCGCTGGACCCGGCAAACGCGGCCAACGCCGGGTTTGTCCGCGAAGACGCCATCCTGGCGGTGGTGCTCATCACCGACGAGGACGACTGCTCGGCCAAAAACCCGCAGCTTTTCGACAACAGCCAGACCTCCATGGATTCCACCCTGGGGCCGCTCACCAGCTTTCGATGCTTCGAGTTCGGCATCACCTGCGACGTGAACTCCCGCAGCCACCAGGGCCTGCGCCAGGACTGTGTGCCCCGCGAGGACGCAAACGCGTTGCTGCACCCGGTGTCGCGCTACACCGAGCTTTTGCGCAGCCTCAAGGCCGAGGAGTTCCTGGTGGTGGCGGCCATCGCCGGGCCCTACGCGGGCAGCGTCACCGTGGGGCTCGACGAGTACAACCAGCCCGAGGTACAGCCCTCGTGCTCCACCGAGCGCGGGGGCGCCGTGCCCGGGGTGCGCCTCAAGGCCTTCGTGGAGGCGTTCAACGAGCCCGACGAGCTGAGCTGGGCCTACACCTCCATCTGCAGCCCCACGTACTCCGACGCCCTGCAGGGCGTGGCCGACAACATCGCCGTGCTGCTCGACACGTGCCCGGCCTGGCCCCTTCAGGGCTGCTCCGACCCGGGCGTGCTCTACGGGCTGCCGGGCGACGGCCAGAGCTGCAACGACACCTGCGAGCCGCGCTGCTCGGTGCAGGACGTGGTGGCCGACGAGAGCCGCACCGAGGTGCCGCGCTGCGTGCACGTGTGCCCCAGCGGGCTGTGTCTGGACAACACGGACCCGGCGGCGGCCTACGCGGGCGGACACCCCGACCGACGCGATCCCGACCTGCCGGTGCCGGCCTGCTGGCACGTGGGCTACAACGAGCAGTGCGCCGTCGCCCACGGCGCCGAGATCGTCTTGTCGCGCCAGGCCGATCCGCCGCCGCGAACCGTCACCGAGGCGGCCTGTCGGGAGATCGTCCCCACCGAGGAGCTGTGCCAGGACGGCCTGGACAACGACGAGGACTGCCTCACCGACAGCGAGGACCCCGACTGCCAGTGATCGCCTCGTTTCCTCCTGCGCAGTGAGCCCCGGATCTCTCCCCTTCCCCCTCGTACCTCGACACCCGCGGTTTTCGTTGAGGCCTACCCGACTGTGATCTCGTGCCTCTGTCCCGGATTGGGCAGTCTGGCTTCAAAGCCGAGCAACTGGATTTATTGAGTCGCTTTTCGACCGGGTGGTCTAGCCTTTGGAACGCGTATTTCTAGACATTTATGGACTCTTGTCTAGATAATTTGTCTAAAAAACCCCTTGCGTTTTTTACTGGGTGGTTAAAGTTACCAGTCCACGCCGGGATCCCCGCGTCCTGACGAACGTCGCTCGGGCCGCATTCGGGGGGCGACCCTGGACCCCGGCTCAACGATCGTCTCGAAGCTCCGGGAGCCGCCGCCGCGATGGTCGAGCAATCGTCGAAAAAGCCGAACCTTTCCCGTATCCTCGCGGCCGCGGGGCGGGTCTTCGCCCAGCGCGGCTACGACGGTACCTCCCTGCAGGAGGTCGCCGAGGAGGCCGGGGTCACCAAGCCCACGGTCTACAACTATTTTTCGGGTAAGGCTGCGCTGTACGAGCAGACCCTCGCCATGGTGCACCGCCAGATGATTCGCCGGCTGCAGCAGGCGGCCCGGCAGGGCGAGACCGCCTATGACCGCGTGCTGGCGCTGATGCGCTGTCAGCTCCAGTTCGCCCGCGAGTACGCGGATCTGATCCGGGTGAGCCACTCGCTGATGTTTCTGCCCGACGACGTGCGGCCCCGCTTCGATGCGGAGCACCACTGGCGCGAGCGGTTCGAGGTGATCCACGCCGTGATCCGGGAGGGAGTGCGCGCCGCGGAGTTGCGAGGCGAGCCGCTGGACATCGCCCTGGCCGTCTCGAGCAGCATCGGCTCGCTGGCGCTGCTGCAGGCCATGTGGCCCGACAGCGAGGTGCTCGAGCCCGGGGTCGAGCAGCGGCTGTGGGACGTGATCTACCAGGGCGCCCGGGCGCCGGAGGCGGCGCCGGCGCGGCGGCCAGATCGACCACCGGACCCGGACTCAAACCCAGACC
>CAYFWA010000137.1:0-8929 GCA_964346625.1 uncultured Myxococcales bacterium | reverse complement strand
AACCCAGACCCCGCGCCGCAGGCAAGGCTAGCTGGCTCGGCGGGGTCCGGCGCTGGCCGGCGAGGATGAAACCGAGATGAAACCAACCCCGGGCTCGCCGCATACAAGGGATCATACAAGGGATATCGCGGGGCGCGGCCCAGCCGGCCGGGCCGGGCGAGGCGGCCCAAGGGGCGGAATCAAACGCAAGGCCGGGCCTGGCGCGCGCTGGAAAAAAGAGCGCGGGCGCCGCCTGGCGAGCGAGACGAAGGCCATGAGCATACGATCCACGAGTCTACGATCCATGAGCCCGCGATCCGTGAGCCCGCGCTCCATGAGCACCCGGGCCCGGCTGAGCGGCATCCTCGGCATCCTCGCCGTCCTCGCCGTTCTCGGCGGGGCGGGGAGCCTGCTGTTGGGCGGGGGCTGTGACAAGGGCGATGACACGCGCAAGGCCAAAGAGCCGAAGGTCCCGGTGCGCGTGGAGCCGGCGCGGGAAAAGGACCTCGTCGACGACGTGCACCTCTCGGGCGAGATCCTGGCCGACGTGGAGGTGCGGGTCTTTTCCCTGGTGCCCGAGCGCATCCTCGAGCTGAAGTTCGAGGAGGGCGACCGGGTGAAAAAGGACCAGGTGCTGGCGGTGGTCAAGGTCGGCGCCCTGTGGCAGGCGGTGCGCCAGGCCAAGGCGGGCCTGGCCGCGGCCAGGACCCAGGCCAAGCTGGCCAAGATCGAGCTCGAGCGTACCCGCAAGCTGTTTCAGAGCAACACCGTGGCCATCGCCGCCCTGCAGCGGGCCCAGGCGCAGTACAGCGTGGCCAAGGCCCAGGTGGCCCAGATGCAGGCCTCGGTGGGCCAGACGGTGACCAACATCGCCAACGTCACCATCCGCGCGCCCATCGACGGCGTGGTGGGCCAGCGCTTTTTGAACAAGGGCGACCTGGCCGGGCCCCAGCTCCCGCTGTGCACCATCATCCAGACCGACTCGGTGCGGGTGAAGGCCATGGCCACGGAGTTCGACCTGGTGAAGCTCAAAAAGAAACAGCCGGTCACCGTCACGGTGCCCGCCTTCGAGAAGCGCCAGTGGAAGGGCAACGTGGACTACATCGCGCCGGTGATCGACCGCCGCACCCGCAGCGCCTGGGTGACGGTGCTGGTGAAAAACCCCGGCGGGGTGCTGCGGCCGGGCATGTTCGCCGACATGCGCGTGCAGACCGGGGTGCGGCCCGACGTGGTGATGACCCTGGCGCGGGCGGTGCAGCGGCGCGTGGATGCCAGAAACCGCGTGCGGTATCACGTGTTCGTGCTCGACGGCGACCGCGCGAAGCTGCGGCCGGTGAAGATCGGCGCGCGCAACGAAGGGCTCATCGAGATCACCAACGGGCTCGCAAAGGGCGAGCCGGTGGTGGTGCTGGGGGCCAACCGGCTGCGCGCCGGCAGCCGGGTGAAGGTGCGCGAGGTCCCGGCGGTGGCCCTGCGCGACGACGACGAGGGCGGCGCCATCGACGCGGTGAGCAATGGCGGCCGCGCGGTGCGCGTCCGGCCGGCGACCCGCCGCCGCCCGCCGTCCACGGCCCGCGGGGACGCCCGGCGTGCCTCCGGCCGGCGTCCCGCCGCCGACTCGTCGCGTCCCCGCGCCCGGCGCCGCGCGGCGCCGCCGTCGGCGCGGCGTTGAGCCCACCTGGAGCCGAGCCCTCCCGTAGTCGAGCCGCAAGGGACGAGCCATGAACCTCAGTAGCTTCAGCGTCAAACGCGCCGTGACCATCTCGATGATCTACCTCGCGGTGGTGGGCTTCGGGATCTTCGAGTATCGAAAGCTCCCCCGCGACGTGTTCCCGGACATCTCCTTTCCCCAGGTCGTGGTGGTGACCCAGTACGCCGGCGCCGGGCCCAAGGACGTGGAGAAGCTCATCACCCAGCCGCTGGAAAACGCCGTGGCCTCGGTGGAGGGGGTCAAGGAGGTCCGCTCGAAGTCCAAGTACGGCATGTCGGTGCTGGAGGTGGAGTTTTCCTGGGGCACCGACATGTTCCAGGCCGAGACCGACATCCGGAAAAACATCGATCTGTTCGCCTCGGCCCTGCCCGACGACGCGGACGAGCCCATCACCTTCGCCTTCGATCCGTCGCTGCAGCCGGTGGTGTTCTTGATGGTCAACGGCCCCTACGGGTCGGCGGAGATGCGCAAGATCGCCGAGGACCTGGTGGAGCCGCGCCTCGAGCGCATCGCCGGGGTGGCGGCGGCCAACACCGCCGGCGGGCTCAAGCGCGAGATCCAGGTGGAGCTCAACCCCGAGCGGCTGCGCGCCCTGATGGTGGCGCCCCAGCAGGTGCTGCAGGCCATCCGCACCGCCAACGTGCAGCTCCCCGGCGGCGCCGTGCGTCAGGGCGGTCAGCTCATCGCCATCAAGACCCAGGGCCGCTTCGAGAAGGTGGAGGAGATCGAGGAGGTCATCATCACCAAGCGCGAAGGGCGCGAGATCCGGGTCAAGGACGTGGCCCGGGTCAAGGACTGGTTTCAGGAGCCCACGCGCCTGATCCGCAACAACGGCAAGTCCTCGGTGATGGTGCTGGTGCGCAAGCAGTCCGACGCCAACACGTTGCTGGTGGCCAAGGCGGTGCTCGAGTCGCGCAGCGACATCGAGAAGCAGCTTCCCAAGGGGACCAAGCTCGACGTGATGTTCGCCCAGTCGGACATGATCAACCGGGCCCTGGGCAACGTGGTCAACACCGGCTGGCAGGCCTTCATCCTGGCGGGGCTGGTGCTGCTGCTTTTTCTGGCCAACGGCTGGGCCGCCACCATCGTCTCGCTGGCCATCCCCATCTCCCTGGTGGTGACCTTCCCGGTGATGAACGCCACCGGGGTCTCGCTCAACACCATCTCCATGACGGGCCTGGCGCTGGCCATCGGGCTGCTCGTGGACAACGCCATCGTGGTAATCGAGAACATCTACCGACACATGGAGGCGGGCCTGCCCGCCCGGGAGGCGGCGGTGCGCGGCACCCAGGAGGTGGGCATGGCCATCACCGCCTCCACCCTCACCACCCTGAGCGTGTTTCTGCCCGTGCTGTTCGTGCCGGGCATCGTGGGGGCGCTGTTCAAGGACATGGTGGTGACCATCTGTCTGTCCATCACCGCGTCGCTCATCGTGGCCCGCAGCCTGATCCCCATGGCCGCCTCGCGGCTGCTGTCCACCCCCGAGGAGGCGCAGCGGCGCCGGCGACAGCGCACCCTGCCGGCCAGGATCCTGCTGGCGCCCCTGACCGGGCTGGGGATGCTGCTGGGCCCGCTGGGGCGCGGTGTGCAGTGGTTTTTGCGGGGGCTTTTGCGCTTTTATGGCGGGAGCTTGCGGGTGGCGCTGCGGTTTCGCAAGACCACCCTGCTGGTGGCCTTCGGCGTGCTGGTGCTCTCGGGGTTCATGTTCGCCAACCTGGGACGCGACTTTTTGCCCAAGGGCGACAATGGCATGATCACCCTCGAGTTCGAGGGCGACAGCGGCAACAACCTGCGGCTGACCTCGGAGCTGGCCCGTCCGCTGGAAGAGATCATCAAGGAAGAGGTCCCCGAGACCGACGTCTACAGCGTGGACATCGGGGTGGGCGAGGGCATCGGCGCGGTGTTCGGCTCCGGAGAGTACGCCGGGCGGGTGCGCATCCGGCTGCCCCCCTTGAAAAAGAGCCTCTTTGGCGACGGACAGGGGCGCACGCGGACCCAGCAGGAGATCGAGGAGGCCCTGCGCAAGCGCTACGAGGACCTGCCCGGGCTGGAGGTGCGGCCCTTCAACTTCAACCCCACGGGCAACGAGGCGGACATCGAGGTCAACATCTACATCGACGACCTGGTGCTGGGCAAGCAGCTCGGGGAGCGGGTGCGCGACGAGCTGGCCCAGATCCCGGGTCTCAAGGACGTCAAGTCCAGTCTGGAGGATGCCTCGCCGGAGCTGAAGCTGGATCTGAACCGCGACCGCATCTCCCAGCTCGGCACGAACCCGGGGTTGGTCACCGCGTCGGTTTCCACCTACTTCCAGGGGAGCGTGGCCGGCTTTTACCAGGAGGGGGCCGACGAGTTCCGCATCCTGGTGCGGGTCCCGCCCGCGGTGCGCAACGACGTGGAGCGGCTCAAGAACGTGCCCATCTTCCTGAGCTCCGGGGCCATCATGCCCCTGGCCGCGGTGGCGTTTTTCAAGGAGCATCTGGGGCCCACCATGGTCCAGCGCAAGGGCCAGCGGCGCGTGGTGAAGGTGCTGGCCACCCAGACCGGGGAGCGGCCCCTCAACGAGGTCAGCCAGGACGTGGAAAAGCGCCTCGAGCGGTTCGACTGGCCCGAGGGGGCGGTGTGGACCCTCGGGGGCTCGGCCCAGGACATGAAGGAGTCCATGATCTACCTCATCCTGGCCTTCGCCGCGGCGCTTATGCTGGTCTACATGGTGATGGCCTCGCAGTTCGAGTCGCTGCTCGAGCCCTTCGTGATCCTGCTGTCGGTGCCCCTGTCGGTGATCGGCGTGGCCTTGGCGCTGTTTCTCACCGACACCACGCTGTCCATGACCGCGGGCATCGGGGTGGTGATGCTCGCCGGCATCGTGGTCAACAACGCCATCGTGCTCATCGACTACCTCAAGCAGCAGTGGGACGGCACCTGGGCCACCCTCATCGACACCGCCGTGGAGGCGGGCCAGACGCGGCTGCGGCCCATCCTCATGACCACCCTCACCACGGCCCTGGCCATGGTGCCGCTGGCGCTGGGCATCGGCGAGGGCTCCGAGACCTGGGCCCCCATGGCCCGCGCGGTGATCGGTGGCCTGATCACCTCCATGGCCCTCACGCTCATCGTGGTGCCCACCTGGTACGTGCTCATCGCCGGCTGGCGGGCCCGTCGCCGCGAAAAGCGCGCCGCCCGCATCGCCGCTCTCGAGGCCGAGGCCACGACCACGACCACCTGATACGCGGTTTTTCGCGAGCCCGAAGCCGCTCGAGTCGCCTACGCCGGCTTGGTCCCGGGGGTGGCCTCCGGCTCGGCGGCGAACAGATCCCACAGCAGCACCGCGGAGCTCAGGGGCCAGCCGAGGGTCGCCAGCCCCTCCCCGAGCCAGATCAAGTAGGGGGCCCAGGCGGTGTGGCAGGCCCATAGAGACAGCGGTACGGTGGCCAGCAGCCCGCCCAGCGGCACCAAGCCCAGGGTCAGGGCAATCCAGGGAGGCAGCCGGCTGCGGCCCAGACCGAGCAGCAGCAAGGCGAGCACCGTGCCCACGGCGAACAGGTGCACGTGCAGGTGCCGCCGCCGGTGGTAGGGATCGCGGGCCAGGGGCCCGCCGTGGCCCGACAGGGCCACGGCGTCGCCGTAGGTCACCAGCCGGACGCCGGCCTGGGGCGCCTCGCCGTGGCAGGTGGCGCAGCGGCGGCGCACGATGCGCTGCGGCGCGCCGTACCACTCGGCCAACTGGGCGCCCCGGCGCATCCAGCGCACCAGGACCTGGCGCTCGCGTCTCGCGGGGATGTGAGGCCGCATGTGGGTCTCGATGGCCCGCTCCAGCGGCGGAGCGCAGGTGCGCAGGCGGGTGGCCTCCGGGGAAAACGCCGCCCAGGGATCGTCGGGCTGCAGGCGGGTCAGCAGGCCCAGCGACACGGCCCAGCCGGCGAGCCCCACGGCCAGCAGGGCGGCGATCCCCAGGCGCGTGGGCAGCGGCAGCGAGCGCAGGTGCGAGGCGGGCATGGCCAGCTACCTTACAACAAGCCGCTGCCGGCGGGGAGGGCGTGCGCGAGGGGGGCGGCCAGCATGGATCGGAAGGAGCGTCCCAGCCCCGCCAGGGCCTGCTCGGCGGCGGCCACCCCGCGATAGACCGCCTCCTCGTACAGCGGCAGCACGCCCGCGTCGTTGCCCGCGAAGCAGATGCGTCCCAGGGGGCGGCACAGCTCGTCGCGGGTCCCGCCGAACAAGAGCCCCGGGGCGGGCTTGACCATGGCGTGCCCCCAGCGCCACACATCCAGCCGCTCCACCAGGGGCCGGACGCCGGGGGCGAAGCGCTCGAGCTCGCTCACGATGAGCCGCGCCCAGCAATCCCAATCGAGCTCGAGCAGGTCCCGGCGGGCCGGGGCGCGCAGGGGCCCGGAGAAACACGCGTAGAAGGTCAGATGCCGCGCGGGGTCGGCCACGGGCTCGGGCCGCCGCAGGTGGTCCCCGTCGATGAAGCCCAGCGACCAGGAGTCGTAGATCAGATTGTCCCAGGCCAGGGCGGGCGCCGCGTGGCGGGGGACCCTGGTCAGCCGGAGGTTGGCCACCAGCCAGGGCGAGTAGCAAAGCGCGCTGGCGGCCCCGCGCCCGGCGTCCGCCAGCTCCGGCAGCACTCGCTCGGCCAGCAGTTTGGGGGCCGCGAACACGCAGCGGCGCCCGCGGTAGACCCGCAGGGACTGGCGACCGGGGTCCCAGGCGCTCACGTGTACCTCGTCGCGGTGGTGGCGTACGTCGGTCACCCACGCCCCGAGCCGCAGCCCGCCCGGCGGCAGGTAGCGCCGCAGCCCCCGGATCAAGAACATGTTGCCCTCGGGCCAGCTGATCACCTCCGAGCGCCCCCCGGCGGTGGGGGCGGCCCCCCGGCTCCCGCCCAGGGCCGCCCACAGCAAGATGGCCACGTAGGCCGAGATCTCCTCGGCGCGGCAGCCGTACTCGTCGGTGAGGCGGTTGTCCACGTACCAGCGCAGCCGCGGCGAGTCCCAGCCGCGCCTCGCGAGGTAGTCGGCGAAGCTCATGGCATCGAGCCGGCGCAGCGCCGTGGCCTGCGACCCGTAGGCCACCGGGAGCTGGAAGGCGGGTCGGCCCTGGGCGTCGGTCCAGCGCGACCACCGCTCCATGTCCTGCCACAAGGCCCGGGCCTGGGCCTCGTCGCGCGGCGAGGCCGCGAGCCAGGGAAAGAAGCCCCGGCTGTAGCCTCCCTGGTGAAACACGTGGGCCAGGGGCTTGCGGACGCGGTGGCGCGGAGGGATCACCGGGCGCCCCTGGGCGGTGAAGTCGGTGATGATCCCCAGGTCCGAAAGAAGGTGCATCAGCACCGTCGAGCGGGGGTCGGGCAGATCCAGGTAGTGGGCCCCCCAGGGGCAGGGTACGCCATCGAGGTGGCTCCCGTAGGAGACCCCGCCCAGGTGCTCGGCCCGCTCCAGCACCACCAGATCGTCGACGCCGGCCCGGTGCAGGGCCCAGACCGCGGCCAGGCCCGACAGCCCTCCCCCCACCACCACCACGTCGCGCAGGGGCTCGTCCAGCGCCGCCCCCGCGCCCCCCAAAGGGGGTGGCGGGCCCTGGTGATCGCGCAGGGCGTGGCCCGTCGCGGCCTGCTCGCCGCGGATCCGCCCGTCGCAGGGGACGGGCCGCAGCGCCCCCCCGGACGGGCCGCAGCCCCCCGGGGCCGCGGCGCCCAGGGCGCCGCTGGCGGAGCCGGCGCCCAGCAGGTGCAAAAAATCTCGCCGCGATAGGGCCATGCTGCGTTATAGCCAATCCGGTCGGCCCGTACAAAAAAAGAAAGCCGCGCCGCGAGGCTCTGTCCGAGGTGAAAATCCTGGCGAAAACGGGTATTCTCGGTGGTAGGGCTCGGGGACCCGGCGGGGTTGCGGGGTTTACGAACCCGACCTTGAGACTTTACCATAGTCGCCCATCGAGCAGGCGCCTCCGAGGTCGCGCCTGCGATGATGTTTCCGAGTCGACGTCCACAACCTCGACGTCTTCGGACGCCGACGCTTTTGAGGTGCCCCATGCTGCGTATCGCGCTCACCGTCTCGTTGGCTCTGCTCGCGGGAGCTCTTTTCCTCGGCCCCCCCGGGGCCGACGCCCAGAACCCTCCGCCGCGCCGCCGGGCGGCGGCCGCGCCCAGCCCGGGCGGCGGCAACGCGTGCGCCGACAAGCCGGCAGACATGGTATGCGTGAGCGCGGGCACGCTCCGGATGGGCTCCACCGTGGGGGATCACGACGAGCTGCCCGTCCACGAGGTCACCCTCGACGAGTTCTTGATCGATAAGACCGAGGTCACCTTCGGCGAGTACATGCAGTGCGTGAAGGCCCAGAAGTGCGACTCCCCGCGCTACTACCCGCCGCTTTCCCAGCGCAAGGTGGCGAGCTCGCGCACCGAGAACATCAAGCAGCTGCCCCGCCGCCGCGTCGCCCGGCCCCGCCAGGGGCGCAAGGGGGAGCCCGCGACCCGCCGCGCGGCGCCCCGGGGGCCCAAGGTGGTCAAGGTGAAGGTGTCCACGTTGCTGGTGGACTCCAAGCTGCCGGTGGCCGGGATCACCTGGCTCGACGCGTACAAATACTGCCAGTTTCGCGGCAAGCACCTGCCCACCGAGGCGCAGTGGGAGTACGCGGCCCGCGGATCTTCCGGCAATTACTACGCCTGGGGCGGCGAGCCCCCCACCTGCGAGCGGGTCAACAGCAAGAAGTGCGGCAAGGAGCCCCAGCGGGTCTCCGCCCTGGCCGAGGGGGCGAGCCCCTTCGGGGCCCTGCACATGACGGGCAACGTCTGGGAGTGGGTCCATGACTGGTACGACGCGGGCTTTTACCGCCAGTCGGCGGGCGCTCGCAACCCCACCGGCCCGGCCAACACCCGGGATTCCACCACCAACCGCTGGAAGTATCGCTACCGAATCCTGCGGGGCGGGTCCTGGAGCGGCATCCCCAACGAGCTGCGCACCACCTACCGCTATCGGCTGCTGCCCACCATGTACGCCAACGACATCGGCTTTCGCTGCGCCAAGTCCAACCTGACCCTGCCGCCCCCTCCCAAGAAGGTCCTGCCCAAGGCCGAGCCCGAGCCGCCCCCCTCCGAGGGCGGAGCCAGGCTGCCCACCCCGGGCTCGCCCCGCTCGCTGGCGCAGCTTCTCCCGCGACGTTGATCTCGTCGCATTCCCTCGCGCCCCTGACCCTCGCGCCCCTGACCCTCGCGCCCCTGACCCTCGCGCCCCTGACCCTCGCGCC
>CAYFWA010000136.1:0-11654 GCA_964346625.1 uncultured Myxococcales bacterium | reverse complement strand
ACGCCCATCCGCCGATCGCCTATCCCGCGGCGCAGCTGGACGGCGGCGGCGATCGCCTATCCCGCGGCGAGCGCAACCCCGGTCCCGGCCGCGACCTCGGCTCCGGGTGTACCGTCGGCGACCCCGCCTGAGACGCAGCCCGGGGCGGTGGTGGATCCCTTCGGCACGGGCGCCCCGGCGCAGGCCATGGATCAGGGAAACCTGACCGCCCAGGTGGCGCCCCTGCCCCCGGCGCAGGCCACTCCGGCCGCTGCCGCGGCCGCCGCGCCGGCGGCCGCGAAGGGAAAATCCGCCGGGCTGGGGCGGTTCATCGACACCCGGCCCAAGAAGCTGATCGTGTTCGGCGGAGGTGGGGTCGTCGCGCTGCTGTTGATCCTGTCGGTGGTGGGGGCCTTCATGGGCCCGGCCGAGGCGCCCGAGAAAAAACCGAAAGCGGTCGCCAAGGACCCGGGTCCCACCCCGGAGCAGGTGTTCGAGCAGGCCTCCGCCCTCATCAAGCAAAAGAAGTGGAAGCAGGCCGCCGCGCTGCTCAAGCAGCTCACCGACTACGATCCGAAAAGCGAGGTCTACGCCAAGCAGGCGGCCTACGTGAAGGCCAACCAGGCCGCCAACGTTCTGCTGGAAAAGGCGCACCAGGCGCTCAAGGAAAAAAACCTCACCGTCGCCCAGGTCAGGCTGCAGGAGGACTTCGCCAAGGACAGCCGGTTCGTGGACGGCACCATCTGCAAGGTGCACAAGGACACCTGCAAGCTGTATCGAGCCCTGTCCAAGCGCTACCGGGTGATGAAGGCGGCGCCGCTGGTGGCCAAGGCTCGTGAGCTGGCCGACAACCGGCGGACCAAGGACGAAGCCCTGGAGAAGGTGCGCGAGGCGCTCAAGATCGCCCCGGAGTCCTATGCCGCCCAGAAGCTGCGCCACGAGCTGGACGGCACGCCCATCACCGCCACCCCGGACCCGGATCTGGACGGGCTGCTGGCGGCCACCAAGGCCGAGGAGGGCGCTGACGAGGGCGCCGCGCGCGGTGGCGGCGGGGGGGGCGGCTACGGCGGCGGGATGCCCAAGAGCGCCAAGACGCTCTACACCGCACGGGACTTCATGGGCGCCCTGGCCGAGCTCAACAACCTGGCGCGCAAGCGCTCGGGGTGGGCGGCCAAGCGGCTCAAGGGCCTAGCGGCCAAGGTCAAGACCGTGGGCAAGTCCATCAAGCAGGGGGACGCGGCCATGCGCAAAAACCCCACCCAGGCCTTGAGCCACTACAAGGCCGCCCTCGCGGCCGACGCCGGCCTGGGGGGCGCCCACCAGGCCTTCATCAAAAAGAAGCTCTTCCGCGTGGCGCGTGCCAAGGCCGGGACCCTGTTTTCCTCGGGCAACTACGCCGGGGCCTACGAGATGGTCAAGTACGCCAAGCAGTTCGGCAGCGAGGGGATCGGGCGCCTGCTCGACCAGCTCTCGGCCAAGGCCAAGGAGACGTTCACCAGCGGCTACATCATCCGCGACAGCAACCTGCCGCGGGCCAAGAAGTACTGGCGGCAGGTGCTCACCATGGTGCCGGCCAGCAACCAGTACGCCCAAAAGGCTCGCAAGTACCTCGAGGAATACAGCGGCAGCGTCGCCACCCCCCGCCCTCGTGCCCGGCGCATCTACCGGGCCCCCATGCGTCGCTACCGGCCTCGGTACCGCCCACGGTATCGCCCGCGGCGCCGCTACCGCCCGCGCCCCCGCCGACGCGCCCGCCCCCGTCCCATGCGGCCCATGCCCATGCGACGCCGCTATTTCCTCGGCGGTGGCGACGAGGACGAGGACGAGTAGCGCCCTCCTTTTTGCAGCCTGAAAAAGCGATCGATTTCGCGCCGCTGGACGTCCTTGGGGTTGGTCGCCGTTCGGGAAATTTGCGCCGTTCGGTGTCCTGGGGTACACTCTCGGGAGTATGGCGGTTCGGCTTTTTGGCCCATAACCGGCTGAGATCATCGACGAAAATACATAACGAATCTCATGGAGCCATCCCTCCATCCTGCCACCGGACAGCAGCTCGCCTTTGCCTTCGCCGGCCGCCTCCCCGGCCCCCCGAGCCGTCCCCGCCGGCGCCGCGCCCACCCGGCCCGGCAGTCCGTCCCCAAGGTGCCCGAGGCCGATTCGCGCCAGGCGCAGCTCCCGCTGCGGGGGCGCATCGACGAGGCGGCGCGGTTGCGCCTGCAGCGCCGCATCGGCGCCCACCTGCGCGGGGAGCTGCACGTGGTGGTGACCGACAACCGCTACAACATCATCTCGGTGCGGCGCGGCAAGCGTCGCTACGAGGCGCGGCTGCACCACATGTTCGTGGACGCCGATCCGTCCATCGTGCGCGCCCTGGCGCGGTTCATCACGCGCAACGATCTCGAGGCCTCGGCCCGGATCAACCAATACATCGACTCCAACCAACACCGCATCCGGCACTCCCTGCCGGCCCGACCCCGACGGGTGCGGCTGCGACCGCAGGGGGAGTGCTTCGACCTGCAGGAAATATTCGACCGGCTCAACGAGCGCTACTTCCAGCACCGCATCGACGCGCGCATCACCTGGGGCAACCGCAACCGGGGGCGGCGTCGGCGCCGCCGGAGCCTCAAGCTGGGCTCCTACTCGCTGGAGGAGCAGCTCATCCGGATCCATCCGTCTCTGGATCGCGCCTTCGTGCCGCGGTTTTTCGTGGAGGCAGTGGTCTTTCACGAGATGCTGCACCAGGTCCACGAGATCCCGGTGGTCAACGGCCGCCACCACTATCACACCGCCGCCTTTCGGGCCCACGAGCGCACCTTCGAGGCCTACGAGGACGCCCGCCGCTGGGAGGCCGAGAATCTCGGCCGGCTGCTCTATTACTGAGTCAATCCCGATCTGGCACGGAGCCGCCGCTGGGGCTGGCGCCAGCCCCGGCGCGTTCGGACAGCGCGGCCAGCAGCCGCGACACCACCTCCGCGGTGCGCACCCGCGCCACCGGCTCGCCCCCTGTGAACAGCACCCAGTGATCCCCAGCGGCCGCGACGCCGGCGTCGGCGCTGCGGGCCTCGGCGGGCCCGTTGACCGCGCAGCCCATGACGGCGAGGGTGCAGCCGCGCAGCCCCGGGGCCGCCTCGTCTGTCTCGGCCTCCAGCCGGTCGAGCCGCGCGCGCAGCTCGGTGGCCACGTCGATCACCGGGCCCTGTGCGCGGGCGCAGGTCGGGCAGGCCACCACGTCCACGCCCCGCTGCGACAGCCCCAGGGCGCGCAGGGTCCGCTGCGCCGCGCGCACCTCCCACACCGGGTCGGCGGCCAGGGAGACCCGCACGGTGTCGCCGAGGCCGTCGCCCAGCAGCAGCGCCAGGGCCGCGGCCGACTTCACCTCGCCGTCCGGGGGCGGCCCGGCCTCGGTGAGCCCCACGTGCAGCGGCCACGGCGTCCCCTGCCGCACCGCCGCCCGCTCGTACAGGTGCCGGTTGGCGAAAAGCAGCTCGGGCACCCGGGCGCTCTTGATCGAGAGCTTGAGCTGCGGGGCTCCGGCGTCGGCCAACACCTCGGCCGTCTCGAGCAGCTCCTGCACCAACCCGGACGTGGGCCCGGCGGGGTGGTCCCGGGCCGTCGGGGAAAGCGAGCCGAAGTTGCCGCCCACCCGCACGCAGCCCCCGCTCGCCGCCGCCCGGGCGGCCAGGGCGCGCCAGTCGGGGCGCCGGCCCGCGGTGCCCGGGTTGACGCGCACGCCGGCGACGCCCTGGTCGAAGGCGAGGTGCGCGAGCGCCAGGTCGAAGTGGACGTCGGCCACCAGCGGTAACGGCGAGCGCTCTGCGAGCCGGTATAGCGCCCGGGCCGCCGCGCGGTCGGGCACCGCCACGCGGGCCACCTGCCCGCCGGCCAGCGCGATGCGCCGCAACTCGGCCTCGGCCGCCTCGCGGTGGGCCGGCGAGGCCACCAGCATGGACTGGACCGAGACGGGCGCGCCGTCGCCGATGGCCAGCCGGCCCAGCCGGATCCGCCGGGTGTGACGCCGGGGAGGCCAGGTTGCCCGAGCGCTGGTCACCTTCGCCCGACCGGACACGGTCTGGCCTGCCGCAAGCGGCGGCTCACGGGCGGCCGGGGGCGCCGCCCCGCCGGGGGCGCCGCCGCCGGGCGCGGAAAAGGCGGGCGCGGAAAAGCAGGGCGCCGAAAAGCAGGGCGCCGAAAAGCAGCCCCGGGGCCGGGGTCGCCGGGGAGCCCCCGGCGCGGCAGCCGCAGCCCGAAAGGCCGCTGGCGTCCAAGTCCGGGTCGGCGCCGCCGTCTCCGGAGGGGGCCCCGCCATCTGGGCTCGGGCCGATGCCGCCGTCGCCGGCGGCGCTGGAGTCGCAGCCAGGGGGCGACTGGGCCGGATCCTCGATCCAGTCGGCGTCGTAGCGCAGGATCATCTCGAACTGCCCAGCCAGAAAACCGTGGTTGGGATCGGGGAACGACATGCTGTGCAGACCCACCAGCTCGCCGGGGATGGACATCATCTGCATGTCGATGTCCGGCATGGCCGGCTCGTAGTCCGCGTCGTATTCCCAGGTGGCCCCGCCGTCGTAGGTGCGCAGAAACACCGTGAGGTAGGTGGGGTTTTCCCCCGGGCCGCAGCCGCCGGTGCACGAAAGGCCCGAGGCGATGCCCCGCTGGGGATCCCAAAAGCGCACGTGGGTCATGTCGGTGACCGGCTGGGCCTCGTCGATGCACTGGCCCACCATGCAGACGTCGGGCAGCGCCGGGTGGTCCGAGACGCTCACCTCGGTCCAGGTGGCGCCGCCGTCGGTGGTGACCGCGAGCACGCCCTGGTCGCCGTTTTTCTGTCCTGCGGCCCAGCCCGTGTCCCCGGCCACGAAGGAGGCGTCCCGCAGGATGTAGGGCAGCCCCTCGGCGATGGCGGTCCAGCTCTGGCCGCCGTCCTCGGTGTACCAGACCGCGCCGTCGGCGCCGCTGTCGCGCCCGGCGTCCGGGTCGGCGGGCAGGCCGCCCACCAGCCAGCCGCAGTCCGCGTTGAGCATGGCGATGGCCTGGGGGGCCACGTCGGCGGCGGGCTCGGGCACTGCCACCGACGACCAGCTCTGGCCGTCGGCGCTGTGGACCACGTAGCCGCCCCCGGTGCCGAAGATCTCGCCCGAGGAGAGCTTTTGGAAACGCCGCACGGCGCCATCCACCTGGGCGACCTCGGTCCAGCTCATGCCGCCGTCGGTGGACTCGAAGATCTTGTTCGTTTCACTGAGGCCCTCCACCTCGGTGGCGGCCAGGTAGCCGCGGTCCGCGTCCACGAACACCAGGGCCGTGGGGATCATCGGGAAAAAGGAGCCGCCTTGGGGGAGCTGCATCTGGCTCCACGAGGTGCCGTTGGTGGTGCGCAGGCCCACCACCTCGTCGCCGGAGCCGCCGCCCGAGCGCTTGCCCACGGTCCAGGCGTGCTCGCCGTCCAGGGCGTGCACGAAGAAGATGGCGTTGTCCTGGCTGGGCATGGAGTTGGCCAGGGTGCCCTCCCAGGTGGTCTTGGCCTGCGCCCCGGTGGGCAGGATCAGGGCGATCGCGCCGAGGAGGGCGAGGGTCGCGCGCCCGATCCGGCGCTGGATCGGGCGCCCGATCCGGCGCTGGATCGGGCGGTGGGATCGGCGGGCCGCCTGAGAAGCGGGCAGGGGGGATAGACGAATGACGGTCATGACGAAGCGACTCCTCGCTCACGGGTCGCGCCCGCGGCGCGACCCCCGAGCATCAGAAACAGATTCCGTAGTTTTCGTTGAGCGGACCGCAGCTCTGGCTGCCCGGGCAGTCGGTGTCGTCGCCCGCGTCGCAGACCTTGCGGCACTCCTTGGGGCCCCCGCCGAAGCAGGTGTAGCCCTGCAGGCAGTCGTAGTCGCCGGTGCAGGTCTCTTCGGCCGCGACGCTGCCCGCGGTCTCGCAGAAGGTGAGCCCGGCCCCCACCGGCACCACGTAGCAGGCCTGGCCGGTTTCGCAGCCGGACTGAGCCGGGTTCGCGGTGACCGGATCGCAGCCGTCGGCCGGCTCGCACAGATACACCGAGGTGCCCCCCCCGCTGGCCACCGGGTCCGCGCCGCAGCGCCCGCCCTCGCAAAAGGAGCCCGGCTGCGAGCAAAACGGCAGGCAGCGGTAGGCTCCTGCGGCGTCCGAGCACAGGGTGCCGATCTCACAGCGGTCGGGAAACTCCGGCTCGCAGCCGCTGTAGGGCGCCGTGAAGCCCGCCTCGGCGCAACCCACCGTGGCGGTCCCGTCGGTGAGGGTGCACTTGCGCCCGGTGCCGCACTGGGCCTGATCCAGCAAGTCCGCGGCGCCGCAGCTCGTCGCGGCGTCCGGGGGCGCGGCATCGGGCGGGGCCGATCCGTCGGGGTCGACCTGGCCGTCGGCGGGGGCGCCGCCGTCCGCGTCGTCTCCCGGCGAGTCCAGGCACGCGGGGGACCCCGCGGCCGCGAGCACCAGCAACGCGCTGGCCGCGAGGAGGGGAAGAGGTCTCACACAAGGGTGTCTCACGCGTCGCGCTCCTTACCTGAGGGTAGGCCCCCAGTATAGACCGTGGCCAAAGCCTGCATCAACGGGCGCGCGAAAAGAACGCCCGGCCCGCGCCTCTGGCGCGACCGAGCACTACGCCCCTGGGGGCCGAGTACCCGCCCCCTCACGCAGTGGCTCAGACTCGAGTTTCGCCCTTCTTTCGTCGCGAGAACGAGCAGAAATCGTGCCTGGCAAGGCGCGACAAGATTTCTGTCGAAGGCGTACTTGCGGTACGTCGAGACAGAAATCGCCGGAGCAACGCAGCCAGGGGCGATTTCGGCCGTTCGCAGCAGACAGAAGGGCGAAACTCGAGTCTGAATCCTCGGGTCCTTTCCGGTCGCCCGGGCTCCGCTCGTGACTTCAGCGCCGACCCGGCCTATCATCGGTCCCATGACTGCAACCGGTCCCATGACTGCAACCGGTCCCATGACTGCAACCGGTATCCGTCGAGGCCGACCACCCCGTTGGCGCCGCGACCGCGGCCGGCGCGCCGCAGGCCGGCGCGCGGTGGGCCGCCGCGCCGCGGGGCTGCTCGGCGCGGGGCTGCTCGGCGCGGGGCTGCTCGGTGCGGGGCTGCTCGGTGCGGGGCTGCTCGGCGCGGGGCTGCTCGGCGCGGGGCTGCTCGGCGCGGCGGATTTGGCCGCCGCGCCCAGCGCGGGGGCCGCCGCGCCCCGAGGCGAGCCGCTGCCCACCCTCGGCGTGCTCGTGGGCAAGACCTTCTTGCAGGCGGTGGTGGACCGGGACGCCCAGACGGCGCTGCCGCTTTGCGCGGCCAAGGTGGACTTCGACGGCGAGGGGGTCCGCGGCAAGGCGGCGGTGCGAAAGCGGCTCGGGCAGATGTTCGCCCGGCTCGGCAACCGGCGGCGGCTGCGCCGGGTGCTCGTGATGACCCTGGCAAAAGCCCGGCGCCGCTTCGGCCCCCCCCCTGCCCGGCTCAACCTGCCCAAGGGCAACGCGCTGCTCGTGGCCTTCGGTCGCTTTTCCCGCGGGGGGCTCGTGGCCTTCCTGGCGCGGCGCGGGGATCACTGGCGCGTGATCGCCCTCACCGACTGATGAAGGCGCCGGTGATGGGGGCGCTGGCGAAGGCGCCGCGCCCGCAGCTCAAGCGTCCAGCGCCGAGGATTTGCCCGGACCGCGGCCCTCGGTGATGGCCTGGATCTTTTCCACCAGGTCGGGCACCTTTTCAAACAGCCGGTCGATGAGGCCCTGCTTGTCGGCGACGGGCAGCACCTCGACCCCGTCGGCGGAAAACACCGCCACCCCCACCGGTCGCACCTTGGCGCCGCCCAGGGTGGCGCCCCCTTCGCCCTTGCCGTGCCCCCCTCCTTTGGGCACGGCGCGTTTTCGCTTGTCGGGCTGAGGGTACGCCCGCGGTCCATGGGCGTTGGGCCCGAAGCCCTCGCCTTCTCCTTGACCCCCGCCGGCGCCGAAGCCGAGGCTGATGCGCGAAAGCGGCACCACCGTCACCTCGCCCAGCTCCAAGGGCTCGCCCACCACCGCGTCGCTCTGGGCCACGTGCTCGAGCTCGCCCGTGATGAGCCCCAGCAGATCCTTGACGTGTTGCATGGTCTTTGTCTCCTCTTGGGGCTCGCGCGAGCCCTTGGGCTCAGCGGCCGAGGTTGTCCAGCCGGGCCTTGCCGTTTTCGATGATCAGCACCGCCACCGGCGCGGCCTTGGCGCCGCCGGCGGCGGCGCCCCCCACCCCGGCGGTGGTGCCGTCGCCCGCCTCCGCGCCGGCGGCGTCGCCCTCGCCCAACCCGCCGCCGCCGCCAAAGCCCAGCGACAGCTCGCAAAGTGGCACCACGTGACGCTCGCCCACGGAGATGGGGCGCGCCACCACCGCGTTTTTGCGGGCGAGACCCTGCAGCTTCTCGGTCACCGCGGAAAAAAGCTCGTTGATGTGTTTCATCGTCTCACCTTCCAGCTCGCAATCCTCGCGCGTTGTGCGCGTCCTGTAGATGTCGTAAGCACCACCTTCTTTGTCGCGTTTGTCGCGTGCGCTCGCTCAGGCGGGCGCGGCGTCCGACCGGGCGCGGGGTCGGCGCCCGCGGGCATCGCGCAGCATCCGCCACGTGTCGCGGCGAAGCAGCGCCCCAAGAACCAGCGCCACCAGGGAAAGCCCCCACAGGCGGGCCCCGGCGCATCCCTGCAGCTCCAGACGGGTGTCCAGCCAGTCCGGCTCCACCTCCAGCCGCACCGCCTCGCCCCCGGCCGGTAGGGCCGACCGCAGGGACCACAGCGCCGCGGTGTCGGCCGGGTCGCCGGTGCCCACCGCACCCTTAATCCGCAGCCGCAGGCGCAGCGAGCGGGCCAGCCGCCGCAGCAGATCCCACAGGGTCTCGCGGTGGCGCCAGACCCAGCCGCGGTCACGGCGGGCGCCGCGGGCGCGGCGTCGCTCGGCGCGGCGCGCGGCGGACGCGCGCCTTTTCGCACGTCTCTTTTCCTTCTTTTCCTTCTTTTCCTTCCGCTTCCGTTTCGCCATGTCCTCCTCCGTCGGAGCGCGCCTCCCGCGGAAGGTCCAGATCCGCAGTCCCAGCAGGTGTAGCGTCGGGCGGCCCGCGCGGCGGTCAGACGCCCAGCGCAGCGCCAACACGCCCCAGGCCCAGCGCGCCCCGAGGGCGCCGCGCAGCGCGTCGTCTGCCACCGCCCCGGTGGCCTGCAGGTGCAAAGGCAGGCTCACCGCCAGCAGCAACGCGGCCAGCGCCAGGCCCAGCAGCCCCAGCAGGAGCCAGAGCAGCACCCACGCCACGGACGCGGCGATGCCGGCGAAGGCGACGCCGAGCGGCAGCATCGACAGCCCCGGGGCTGTCACCTCGACCTCCCCCAGGCGCGGCGCAGGACCCGGCGCCACCAGGGCGGCTTGGGGGCCCTGGGCGCCGGCTCGCCGCCGCGGCGCAGCACGGTGACCGGGGCGAGACTGGCCCGCACCACGGTGCGGCCGCTGGCGCTCGCCGTGCCGCCGGCAGGGACCCCGAGCCCGGCCGAGGCCGAGGCCAGGCCAAGGGCGGGCCCCTTGATCGTCCAGCTCGCGCCGCCCAGAGCGGCCTGCAGCCGCGGGAAGCGCCGCCGCACCCAGCGGACTCGCTGCCGCGCCTGGCGCTCGGACACGCCGAGGGCCTGCTCGAGCTGGGCGACCAGGGCGTCGGGAGGCGCGTCGGGGGGCAGCGTGGCGAGTAGCTCCCGGATCAACAGCGCCTCGCCGAGGGCGTCGGCCACCTCCGGTCGAAGCAGGGCCCGCTCGAAGCGCGCCGCCTCCTCGGGGTCCAGGGCACCCTCGAGGTAGTCCTCTACCCAGCGGTCCAGATCCTCACCCTCACGCGGCGTGTCCGGGGCGGCGTGGTCGGGGAGCGGGTGTCGCGGCCGGCGCATGGGCTCACTCCTGGGTATCCGGGTCCCGCAGCTTGGGCCCCAGTCGTCGTCGCAGGGCCTTGCGGGCGCGAAAAAGCCGGGTCTTCACGGTGTTGACCGGCATCCCGGTGGCCTCGGCCAGCTCCGCGTCCGACAGCCCCTCGCGGTAGCGCAGATCCAGCAGGGCGCGATCCTGGGCTGACAGACAGTCCAGGGCCTCCTGCAAAAGCGCCCCGGCCTCCTGCCGGGCCGCCAGCGCCTCGGGGCCCACCTGACGGGCGTCCGGATCCCGCTCGAAGGCCTCCGGCTCGGTGGCCACGTGCCGCGAGGCCGCGCTGCGCAGCCGCTGCAGGCACGCGTTGTAGGTGATCCGGCTCACCCAGGGGGCCAGGGGCCTGGTCGCGTCGAAGGTATCGAAGGAGCGGTGGATCCGCAAAAAAACCTCCTGGGACGCGTCCTCGGCGTCCGCGGGGTTGCGCAGCACCTGCAGCGCGACCCGGTAGACCAGGGGCGCGCAGCGACGAATGAGCATCCGCCAGGCGGCCGCGTCGCCCTGTCGGCACCGGCGGGCGAGGGCGGCGTCACTGATCGTCTGTTCCTCTATCGGCTTGCCTGCCACCGGGATCTACTCCGTGAGCGGCGCGCTGGTTTCAAAAAAAAAATGGACCGGATCGATCCGCGGCTCTAGCCGCCAGGGTCTGCGGCTTTGGCCGCCAGGATCGGACGATGGATTTAATAGATGATGAACGACATGAAATTGTTTGCAGAATGCCGGAATGGCGGAGGGCTCAACCGCTGAGCAGCAGCGCCAGCAGCGCCGCCGAGCACAGCGCCAGCAGCGCGGTCAAAGCCCCGAGAATCCAGAGCTTGCGGCGCAGCGCCGCCACCTCGGCCCGCCAGGCGGCCACTGCGGGGTCATGGACCTGCGCGGTGCGGTTGCCCACCTCCATCAGTGACGGGGGCGGTAGGGGGGGGACCACCAGGGTGGCGTCCTCGCGCTGCCCGAGGGCCGACGGCGTGGGCTGCCCTTCGGAGGTCGCCACGGGCGCGGATGGAAAGGGGGAGGCCTGCGCCCCGGCGCCGGGACCCGGAGCCGGCGGGGGGCGACCGCCCGAGGCGGGGGCGCCGGCAGCCGGCGGTGGCGGGCCGGCCGGTCCCGGGAGCTGGCTCGGCGCCCGCGGCGACGGGGCGAGCCCCACGCCGGTGATCATCTGGGCGAATTGCGGAAGGGAGCGGATGGGATACCAGGCCTTGTGGCCGCGCACCCCCACCGAGGCCTCGCCGTTGATCTGGCCCTTGGCGAACGCGTCCCGGATGTCGGCCGCCAGGCAGGGGCCCACGGTCTGTCCGCCGATCTTGCAGTACCAGACCTGGGCCGACTCGTCGAGGGAGGGGATGTCTCGGGGCAGCCCCGCGCCGGGCGCGGGCCCCGGCGCGGCGCCACCCGCCGGGGAGGCCGGCCCTCCGGCGCGCTGTACATGGTAGCGGGGCTCGATGGGCTCGGGCTCGGTCAGCGGGGCCCCGCACTGCACGCACGCCTGGGCCAGCAGGGGGACCGGGCTTCGGCAGCGGGGGCAGTGGCGCTCGGGGCTCGTCATGGCGGTCGATCCATCTTCCTTCCCATCTTCTCGGCCTTCTCGGCGAACGGTAGACGCGCCGAGAAGCGGAGTCAACCATCCCCCATCGACGTCCCCCATCGACGCGTGTCCCCGACTGCGGCCTTAGGCCCCGATCACGAATAAGGTGTCCAGTTTAGGGCGCCGAGGCGCCCGGCTGGCAAGGCGCGAAGAGGGCGAATATTGCGGGAT
>CAYFWA010000135.1:0-11679 GCA_964346625.1 uncultured Myxococcales bacterium | reverse complement strand
GTCGGGGGACAGGACCAACCGCAGTCCCTTGTTCCGATCCTCGCTCATGAGCGAGACCCGCTTGAGGGCGTCGATCAGGTGAAGACGATCCACGACGACCTTTTTTTCCGAGGAGGCGGGGATGACCTTCTCGTAGGGGGGAAAGCGGGAGTCGATGAGCCGGATGGACAGCGTGACCTGCCCATGGCGCGCGAAAAGCACCCCCTCGTGGACCGCCAGCGCGCAGTTGTCCTCTCCCCCCTCGATCATCCGCTTGAGCTCCTGAATGCCCTTTTTGGGGATCAGGATGGAGGACTCCAGCGTCCACCCTCCCTGGATCTCTTCCTCGGCTTTGGACAGCCGGTGGCCGTCGGTGGAAACCATGCGCACCACGTTTTGCTCGCTTTCTACCAGCACGCCGCTCAGATGCTGTCGGGTGTCGTCCCCGGAGACGGAAAACAGGGTGCGATTGATGAGGTTGATGAGCACGGGGATGGGAATCTGCTCGAAGCCTTCTTCCGGCGTAGAGGGGACCTCCGGGTAGTCGTCGGCCAGCAGACCCACCATGCGAAAGCGCGCGGAACCGCTGACCAGCTCGACGTGGTTCGAATCGGTCTTTTGAACGCTCACCTCGTCGCCCGGTAGGTTCTTGACGATTTCGAACAGATTCTTGGCCGTCACCGCGATCCCGCCCTCCACGGTGTTGAGGGATTCCAACCGACAGGTCACCGTGGTGTACAGATCGGTGGCCCGGCACTGCAAAGCTTCCTTTCCGTCAGTGACCAGCAGGGCGTTGGACAGCATGGGCATGGTGCTCCGACGCTCGGCGATTCCCTGGGCCAAACCCAGCCCTTTGAGGAATTCCTTTTGGTTGATGCTGAACTTCATGGTCGGCCTCGAACCCTGTCGACGTTCGTCATTGATCGATGGATCGATGGATGGGGACAGCCATGGGGCCAGCGATGAAGCCACCCATGAATTCACCCATGGGGTTCAGCCATGGTTGAATCCATGGATTCAGCCATGGATTCAACCATGGATTCAACCATGGGACCCCAGGGTACCAGGGTATCGGTGGCTTCGCCTCGAACGAAATGTCCGTAGATTGACCCTTGCTACCCATAGAGTTTTTGATCGATCAAATAAAAACGTCGTACAAGTCGCCCCGGTGAATTTGTGGAAACCCTAGACAAGGGGCGGTGAATAAACGGGTTGTCCTGTGTTCGTCTTTCTGTGTTTCGCTGGGGACCCCATCGGGAAAACTCGGGGCGCCTTGGCACATCTCTTAATCCCCACATCGCTCCCGAGGTTTTTCACCGGCTGCCCACGGGGAAGTCCACCGCAAGGGAAGCCGGAAAAAAACCGCGGGTCCGGCCGCAGGTTTGTCGGGTCCATTTTTACGGTCGGAGGCCGGCAGGGTCAACATCGTTCGCCGAGGCCATTGCTGGAGCCGCGGTTTATGAAAAAGCGGTATATTTTGGGGTTCCTCGCTGGCCTGGAGGATGCGGGGTCGTGCAAGCTTGCGCCAGGCACGGGCCGTGACCGGTGGGGGACCGTTCAACCGAGTCAACCGGAGGTCCGAGGCAACCGCGGCCGGAAAAGGTGAGGGAAGTCCTCGGCTGGGGTCACAGACCCAACAGCCGCTCGACGGACTCGACCGCGGCTTGGGTCTCGTCGTCTTGCTCGAGCAACTGTCGGATCTTTTTGTCCGCGCTGAGCACGGTGGTGTGATCCTTGCCACCGAAGTGGCGGCCGATCTCCGAGAGGCTGGCGGTGGTGTGCTTGCGACACAGGTACATGGCGATCTGTCGCGGGTAGGAGATGGCGCGGGGGCGCCGGTGGCTTTTGAGGTCCTTGATGCGGATGTTGAAATAACCAGCGACCTCGCGCTGGATGCGCTCGATGCTGAGCTTACCGCGGCCGCGCTGCAGCATGTTGGACAGGATCTTCTCGGCAAACTCCACGGTGATGGCGCGCCCCTGCAGACTGGAGAAGGCGGCGAGGCGGATGAGCGCGCCCTCGAGCTCGCGAACATTGGAACGGATGTGGGTGGCCAAAAAGGTGGAGACGTCGTCGGAAAGGGAGATCCCGTCCAGGGCCGCCTTGTTGCGAAGGATGGCCACGCGGGTTTCGAGCTCGGGGGCCTGGATGTCGACGATCAGCCCCCACTGAAACCGGGACTTGAGCCGGTCTTGCAGCTCGGGCATCTCGCTGGCCATCTTGTCGCTGGTGATGACAATCTGACGCTTTCTTTCGTGCAACGAGTTGAAAGTATGAAAAAACTCCTGTTCGGTGTTTTCCTTTCCCGCGAGAAACTGCACGTCGTCCACCAGCAGGGCGTCGCACTCGTCTCGGTATCGTCGTCGAAACTCCTCCATTTTCTTTTGGCGCACGCTGGAGATGTACTCGTTCGTGAAGCGCTCGGAGGTCACGTAGGTGACGTTCCAGCCCGGATGCCGATCCAGCAAGGCGTGACCAACGGCCTGCAGCAGGTGCGTCTTGCCCAGACCCGTCCCCCCGTAGATGAAAAGCGGGTTGTATTTCACCCCGGGCTTTTCGGCAACCAGCTCGGCGGCCGCGCGAGCGAACTGATTGGAGGGACCCACGACGAAATTTTCGAACCGATACCGGTCGTACAGGTGGGAACGGGCAGGATCGCTGGCGGGGGGGTTCGCCTCGGCGGGGCCGGAGTCCGCCGTGGCGGTGGCATGCTCCGGGGGCTCGGAAAAAGACAGCACCGGCGCTGCAGTCGGAGTCGCCGGGGAATCGGGCTCTGGCTCCCCCGAGGCTCCCAGTCGGATCTGCACCGCGATGGGTCGTCCGGCCCGCTGCTGCAGCTCCTTGCGCAGCGACTGTAGATAGTTGTCCTCGAACCACTCCTTGAGATAGGAGTTTGGCGCCAGCAGCGTGAGCTGGTCCTCATCGAGGGAAAGGAGCTCGAGGGGCTCGATCCACAGCTCGAACATCCGCGAGGACATTCGCTGCTCGATGGACTGCAGGGCGTCTTGCCAAAGGGATTGCATCGAGGGATTCTGCTGTTCAGTCATTGACGAGATATCCACAATCGTATCCACAGACGTATCCACAGAGATATCCACAGACGTATCCACAGGCACGGATACGAGCAACAGCAATATAATTAACATGTTAAGGCGTTCGAATATCCGTAGAACACAGGATGACGCTGACCCGGTTCATGCCAGCCCGACCTCGCGGAGCGGATGTATCCGCTCCCCGCGGAAAGCATCCGTGGACGAGGTATTCACTCTGCGCCGAACGGATGTTTTGAGTACCATCGAGCCTGGAAGGGGCGCAAGACCAAAAACCGGGTCTGAGTCGATCGCTCTTGAATCGTTGCCTAATTTTTTTCCGCTCGAATCGGAGGCTGGAAGTCGCCGAGCGAGGCCGCCGGACATGGAGCCGTAACCCTCTGGAATCAGGAAAAAAAACATGTTGATAATTTGAAGGGGCGTTCTCGTCCGCATCATTGGCCGACTTGACGGTGTCACGTACGTCACGCTCCCATCGCTGCTGAGTCTGCGCGCTTTGGGGTCGACAGATTCCCGCCTCATGGGGATTTGCGAGGTTGACGGAGATTCAACTCGAAGTGGGATCTCCTGGGCAGGGGGGGGATCCGCAGGAAGGCAAACCCGGCCTCGCGCGCGGCTCGGATGAGGGGCACGTTGGTGCTTGGATCGCCCATTGGATCGCCCATTGGATCGCCCATTGGATCGCCCAATATCTCGAGGGATCCGTGGCAAGGGGATCGATTTCGACGCCGGGATCCGGAGCAACGATCCATGGGTCATTCATAGATCATTCATGGATCGATGACGGTGTTTACAAATCGAAAAAATTGGAGATCGAGCGACATCATCGAGCGACATCATCGAACGACATCATCGAGCGACATCATCGAGCGACATCATCGAACGACATCATCGAGCGACATCATCGAGCGACATCATCGAGCGACATCATCGAGCGACATCATCGAGCGACATCATCGAACGAGATATCGGCGGACGGTTGGTGGCCAGGAGGCGATGGGTCTTGACATCCCTGCGACCCCTTGGTATTAGGCACGACCCTCGTCATAGACCTGGCGTTGACCCAGGAGGTTCGCCATGAAACGTACCTACCAGCCTCACAACAAGAGCAGACGCCGCACCCACGGCTTTCGCAAGCGGATGCGGACCAAGAGTGGGCAACAAGTGCTCGCCCGACGGCGTCGCAAGGGACGCAAGCGCTTGGCGATTAAGACGCCGAAAAAATAGACTCCCCGAGGCGACGAAGTGAGCCGGGAACGAAGGATGTCCGCGGGTGACGAGACGTTCCCGACCGCGGCCCGCTTGCGAAAACGATCGGAATTCCAGGCCATCCAACAGCACGGGCGGCGTTTTCCCACTCGAGATCTGATCATCCTGTGGCAGGAAGGACGCACCTCCGTGACCCGGTTGGGCATCACGGTCAGCAGGCGCGTAGCCAAGCAGGCGGCTCGGAGAAACCGAATCAAACGATGGATACGGGAAGCCTTCCGCCGAAGCCCCCAGCGACATGCCAAGCCCCCGAGGGACCTGGTGGTCATCGCGCGATCCTCTGCGGTCCGAAGCGACGATCAGAGTATCGAAAAACAACTGAGGATGTTTTGGAAAAAGAGCCGACGCAGCCACCGTCGTGGGGGCGCCTGATCGGGCGACCGCTCGAGTGGTTGTTGTTGCTGCCCCTGTTGGTCTATCGGACCCTCGTCTCCCCCCTTCTCCCCCCTCGCTGCCGGTTCACTCCTAGCTGCTCCGGCTACGCGGTGCAGGCCATCCGACGCTACGGACCTCTGCGGGGGCTTTGGCGCAGCATGCGGCGGGTGGCTCGGTGTCATCCCTGGAACCCGGGCGGTTACGACCCGCCGTAAGGCTCGAGCCCGAGGCCGGGCAGCGCGTGGGGGGCCGACAGCGTCAGTTCGTGGAGACCGTCGAGAGGTGACCGTTGGATAAAAAGCAGCTGTACATCGTGATGGTGGTGAGCGTGCTGATGCTGGTGGGCATCCTCGGGTACCGATGGATCACCGGGGATTCGGCCGACGAACCCTCCGCCGGTCCGAAAAAAACCGCGGACACCAACACGGCGGAAAAGCAGAAATCACCACGGGAGACTCCGGCGCGCCGCCCCGCGGCGCGCCTGCCCAACGCTCCGCGTGGCGGCGCATCCGATCCGTCAGCCCCGGGGGCGTCGGACGCCAAGACGGGCCCGCGGATGCGCCCGGCCCGCCGACCGCCGGCCCGGGTGAAAACGGCGCCGGGCTTGGACGTCGCCGGGGTGACCGATCTCGGCACGCTGCGGCGCATTTACCGAGCGGCGCTCGATCGCGAACAGCCGAAAGCGGCCCAGCGGGCGCTGCGGCGTTGGGCTTCTCTGGCAGCCGACAACGAAGGGCTCCGGCGGGTGGCCGAGGCCGCCCTGGACGCACACTTCTTTTCGGACACCGAGGTGTCTGCCCCCCGGCTGGCCGCGGTGATCGAGCCGCTGTCGGGTCGCGTGCGGGTCACCCCCCAACAGGGGGCCTTCACGCGCGCCTATGTCGAGGCGGCCCACCGAACATTGGCTGCCCCCCAGCGCCCGGCGGCGTCGTTTTCCTGGCAAAGGGCCGCGCTCGCCGCGCGGTCCGACGCCGAACGCAGCCAGGCGACCACCTGGCGCTGTGCGGTGCAGGTGGCGCAAAAACGGTGGGCGGCGGCGCGCACCGCTTGCGAGCAGGCCCGACAAAAGGGAGGGGACCACCGCGCGCACCTGCTGGTGGCCCGCATCGCCTTGCAGCAGCGACCCCAGGCCTTGGACGATCCCATCGCCAAGCTCGAGCGGGCCCAGAAGCTGGAGCCCGGCTTCGCCGCTGCGGCGCGGCGCCTGGCGACGCTGTATCAGCAGCGCAAAAAGCTTCGAGAGGCCTATCGGGCGCTGTCCACCGCGGCGAAGGCCCTCGGCGAACAGGAGCGACACCAGGGCGCCCTAAAGCTGTGGCAGCGGGCGGCCAAGGTGCAGCCCGAGCGCCCGCAGCCCTGGCTCGCCATCGCCCGCTCGCGGGAGGCGCTGGGCCGGACGGAGAAGGCCCTCGCCGGCTATCAGCGGGCCGCGGCTCTCGACAAAGGCAACGTCCAGACCCGGCTCGAGATCGCGAGATTGACCCAGCCCAAAGACCTGCTGGGCGCCATCCGGGTGCTCGAGCGGGCGGCCCAGATCGATCCCACTCACGCCGAGGTCAAGCGCCGGCTCGCCGCGGCCCGGGAAAAGCTGGCCGCCAAGCAGCCGCGAAAGCCCCCCGAGCGGCTCACGCGTCTCGACGGCAAGCTGTTGCACCTGGTATTCACCAGCCGGGGAGGCACGCCGCGGGCGGTGGTGCTCAAAAAGGAAAAGTACCGCGAGCGCAACGGGGGAGGAGATGGCGACAAGCGCAAGGTCAAGCTCGCCAAGAACCTGCGGGACCAGGTCAATCTGGTCCGCACGTGGTCCTCCTGGTGGCTCCCGCTGCGGTCCACCTTCGCCGGCTCGTCTTTCGCGTTTCCCAAGATGTACGAGCCCCAGGACTGGGAGCGCATCCGGTGGGACGCGAAGGAAAAGAAATGGCGCCTCGTAAAAGACGGGGAAGCCCACGCGGTGCGGCGGGGAAAGCAGTGGATCTTGGGCTACCGCTGGCCAGTGGTCTATGAGGGGATGGCGCCCCCGCCGGTGGTGATCGAGCGGCGCTATGCCATCGACCCCGACCGCTCCTACGCCTGGAACCTGGAGCTGCGGGCCACCAACCGCAGCAGCGAGCGTCAGACCATCCGCCTGGCGCTGCGCATCCCCACGGTGGACACGGTGACGGAAGACCGCAGCATGTTCAACCCGATCTCGCTCAAGAAGGAGGCGATCTGCATGGTGGACGACGAGGTCTACATGCGGACGTTGCCGAGTCTGTTCGGCGAGAGCAAGGGATGCCTGGGCTGTGACGCCTCCACCTGTGCCTGCCGCCGAACCCCCGCCGACGACAAGAACTTCAGCGGAAGGGTGCGCTGGGCCGGCATCGACGAGATGTACTTCATACTGGCGGTGGCCAACCCCGATGACAAGGAGGCGGTCTGCCGCCTGGGGGGCTTGAAGCACGGGGTGCTGCACACTACGGTGGCCTTCAGCGAGCGCGGCATCGCCCACCAGGGGTCTTTCGTGAGCTGGAGCTTCAAGGTCTACTCCGGGCCCAAGATCCAGGAGCGACTCGACGCGGTGCGGGTGGGCGAGGTCGACCCCAAGCTCGGCGAGGCGGTGGACTACGGCTTTTTCTGGATTATCGGCCGCCCCATGATCTTCTTGATGAAAAAGATCCACGTGGTGGTCGGCAACTGGGGAATCGCCATCATCCTGCTGACGCTGCTCATCAAGCTGCTGACGCTCCCGCTGACCATGAAACAGATGCGGTCCATGAAGGGCATGGCCAAGCTCAAGCCCGAGATGGACAAGCTCAAGGAAAAGCACGGCGACGACAAGCAGCGCTTTCAGCAGGAGATGTGGGCCCTGTACAAGGCGCACAAGATCAACCCCCTGGGGGGTTGTTTCCCACTGCTCATCCAGATGCCCATCTACATCGCCTGGTATCAGGCGTTGATGGTCTCGGTGGACCTGTACCAGGCGCCGCTTTTTGGCTGGATCACCGACCTGACCAAACCCGATGTCGCCTTCCACGTGGCGGGCATGGGCGTGCCGATTTTGCCGATTTTCATGGGCGCGACGATGTTTTTGCAGCAGCGGATGACGCCCACCACCGTGGACAGCGCCCAGCAGAAGATGATGATGTACATGATGCCGGCCATGTTCACCTTCTTCATGCTGTTTCTCCCGTCCGGTCTCACGCTGTACATCCTCACCAACACGTTGCTCACCATGATCCATCAGTGGTACATGAACCACGCGGACTGAGCATTTTGGCGCAGCCGAGCACGGCCCTCGATCGCCGGACTCGCTTTTTGCCTTGGCGCGCTTTTTCGCGCAAGCCAGCGCTTCGTTTCAACCGATGTTGAAGTGAAAGGGCTTGCGCGCCGACGTCCATGTCCCTGCTACCCGATTCGAACGACACCATCTGCGCCGTGGCGACCCCGCCGGGGGCCTCGGGCGTGGCGGTGGTCAGGATCAGCGGGCCGCAGGCCGTAGCGGTCGCCGCGGCTCTGGTGCCGGCGCTGGGCCGAGGCGCCACGGCGCGTCAACTGCGACTGTGCCGGGTCGTCCGGCCCGCGGATGGGGAGCTGCTCGATCGAGCGCTGGTGGCGGTGATGCCGGGCCCGCGCTCTTACACCACGCAGGATGTGGTGGAGCTGCAGCTACACGGGGGTACGGCGGTGGTGGCGGCGGTGCTCTCGGCCCTGGTCTGCGCCGGCGCCCGACCGGCGCGTCCCGGGGAGTTTACCCTGCGGGCCTTTTTGAATGGCCGCATCGATCTGGGCGAGGCCGAGGCGGTGGCGGCGCTGGTGGAGGCTCGCAGCGAACGGGCGCGACGGGTGGCGTTGCGACAGCTCGAGGGGGGACTGCGCGCAGCGGTGGAGCCCTTGCGACGAAAAGGGGTCGCCCTGCTGGCGGAGCTCGAGGCGCGGCTGGACTTTCCGGAGCAAGAGCTCGAGGGGCTCGAGGGACGGTCGGTGCAGCGGGGATTGACCACGTTGCGCAGGCAGCTTCAACGACTCATCGAGCAAGGGAGAGCGGGCCGGCGGCTGCGCGAAGGGGCGCGGGTGGTGTTGCTCGGCCGACCCAATGTGGGAAAATCGAGCCTGCTCAACGCGATCTGTGGGAATGAGCGCGCCATCGTTGACGCGGCGCCGGGCACCACGCGGGACTGGATCGAACAGGAGATTGCGCTGGACGGGGTACCGGTGACCCTGGTGGATACCGCGGGGCAGCGCGAGGCGAGCGCCGAGGCAGAGCATCTGGGCGTTGCGCGAGGGCGGGAGCAAGCCGCGCGGGCGGACCTCGTGCTCTGCGTGATCAGCCTCGCCGAGGGGATCACCGACGGCGACCGGCGGCTGCTCACGCAGCAGGCCGACTCGAGTCACGGGGTGGTGCTCAACCAGGCCGACCGCGTGGATCGCTCCCGGCGGGAAAAGCTCCGGCAGGCGCTGCCCGAAGGAGTCGTGATGGGGATCACCGCGGCCCCCCGGGGCTGGGGGATCGATGCGCTGCGGCGATCGTTGGCTGCGCGGTTGGGACTGGGCGAGCGGGAGGTCGAGCTCCCGGCGATCACCGAGAGCCGACACGAGGCGAGCCTCGAGCGGGCTCGGCGGGCGACCGTGCGAGCCGAGGCGCTGTTCACCGCGGATGCCGGCGAGGAGCTGGTCGCCCTGGAGCTGCGCGAGGCGATCCAGGCGCTGGGAGAGCTGGTCGGAGCCGGGGTGACCGAGGACGTGCTCGAGACCATCTTTTCGCGGTTCTGCATCGGCAAGTAAGAATAGGCAAGTAAGAATAGGCAAGTAAGAATAGGCAAGTAAGAAAACGCGAGCCCTCAATTCACCGAAGCGTCTCCGAGCAGGTGGTTCACGAGGCGGCAGGACTCGAGGTGAGCGGCCACTTGCTCGGGACGGGTCGAGCCATGGGGCAAGGGGTTGAAAATTGCACAATCAATAAAATCTGCAATAAGCGCAGGGGTGAAATGCGATTCCGGACCTGGATCTTCCACTGCATTGAGGATTACTCCGAGCAGAGGAATCTCTCGACGTGCCAGCGCTTCCACGGTGAGCAGAGTGTGGTTGATGGTTCCCAGGCCGAGCCGTGCCACCACCAGCGCAGGGAGGCGCCAGGATTTCAAAACGTCCGCCCATAGAAGTCCGGTGTCGACGGGAACCGCCAGACCGCCGGCCCCTTCCACCACCACCCAATCGGAACCGTCGGAAAGCTCCCCGAGCTGTCGCTCGAGCCGAGACCAGTCCGGGAACGCCCCACCGTGCTGAGCCGCGGCGAGGGGTGCCGCGGGAAGAGAGTAGGCGACGCCAAGGGCAGAAGCTTGGGGCTGGCCGCTGGAAATTGACAGGCGGAGCCAATCCGCTGGCTCACCTTGGAGAGTACGCGTCGGCGCACCGTAAGCCGGGGTGTTGGCGGACTCGGTTTGGGCACGAGGGAAGCAAAGGCCGGTCTCCAAGGGCTTGAAGGCCGAGACCCGAACCCCGCGGGCGCGTAGGGCGTGGATCAGACCGGCGGCGATCACCGTCTTACCGACCCCCGTATCGGTGCCGACCAAGGCGACCGCTCCACCGTCATCGGAAGGAAGGTCAACACGGGTCATGGGTTCGATTCGGCAGGTGGCCGTGAAGGTCCACGAAGAAGAGAGGGGGGCAGCAGGAAGGATCGCTGGGCGCAAAGGAGCGGCACCAGCGCATCGGATAGCTTGTGGAGCTCGCCCTCGGAGTGGGCCGCGCTCAGACAGACCCGCAGCAGCGAGGTGTCGACCGCCACGGTCGGCGGCCGAAACGCCCAGACGTGCAGTCCTCGCTCACGCAGACGAGCCTGGAGCTCAGAGGCGGTCTGCTCGCCCCGAAACGGCAGGCTCACGATGGGGGAGCCCGCTGCGGAGGGCGGAGGATGGATTTCGGCCTCCAGCAGCCGGTTTCTAAGGAGCTGATCCCAGCGAGCGAGCCGGCGACGTAACGCAGCGCCCTGCTGCCCACGAGCCAGCGAGATCGCGGCCAGCGTGGCCCCGACGCTGGGAGGAGGCAGGGCCGTCGAGTAGATGAGCGAGCGCGACCGCTGGCGTAGCCAGCGCCCCAGGGTGAGACCCGTCAACGCGGCTGCGCCGTGACTACCCAAGGCTTTGCTAAAGGTTCCGACGAGCACATCCGGGGCTACGCCCGACTCGGCGCTGAGCCCCCGACCGCAAGGACCCAAGACGCCCAAAGAGTGAGCCTCGTCCACCACCAGGAGGGCGCCATGGCTCGCGGCGAGGCGCCCGAGCGCCTCCAGGGGCGCGACCGATCCGTCCATGGAAAAAAGCGCATCGGTGACGATGATCTTGGGAGCGTCGGCTGGAGACTTTGTCAATCGCGCCTCGAGGGCCGCGACGTCCAGATGGGGATAGATCTGCACCGTTTGGCCGCTGAGGCGACACCCGTCGATGATGCTGGCGTGGTTGTCTGAATCCGAGAAAATGAGAGTCCCCGGAAGCGCCAGGGCGGACAGGACGCCCACATTGGCCTGGTAGCCCGAGGGAAAAAGCACGGCGTCGGCCGTCTCGACCCAACCCGCCAGCGTAGACTCCAGATCTCTGGAAAGGGGGAAGTCCCCCGATACGGCCTTGGAGGACGTGGCTCCGCAGCCCCAGACAGTGGCATCGGCGGCGGCCTGGCGACAGGAAGGGCTGGAAGAAAGGCCCAGGTAGTCGTTGGCGGTGAAATCGATCCCAGGCACGCCGAGCTCGTCCAAAAGAGAACCCTTGCGACGATCGGCACAAAGCGGATGACGGAGTAGGCCGGAGCGAGCCAGACGTGAGAGCGCGGCACGATATGGCGCGAGGCGGGGATCGGAGGACTCGTCGAACGGGGAGGATGCGGGTGAAGACACAGGGCTGATCAGGCTCACTCCAGCGGATCCATGGGAGGAAGCGGGATCCGCGCGCGGCGAAGATGGGGAGCAGCGATGCGGCATGGCTTTAGGGCTCGCGCAAGAATAACTTCGGCATTCGGCCGCCGATCCATCAATTCT
>CAYFWA010000134.1:10027-11685 GCA_964346625.1 uncultured Myxococcales bacterium | reverse complement strand
CCGCCACGCTCCCCAGACGCCGCCACGGCCCCCCGACACCGCCACGGCCCCCCGGACACGTAATCCAACCAATGCCCAAAAACCCACCGCTTCCCAGGACGATAGCCCACCACGCCCACCGCACAGACCGCTTGACACCCCCCGCCCCCTTTGCTATGCAGCCTCCGCTACACCGTCGAGGCCTCGCTGGACCTTCCGAACCGACGATTTTCAGCCGGTCCCCGCGGGTGGCTGCCAACGTAGCTCAGTCGGTAGAGCAGCTGATTCGTAATCAGCAGGCCAGCGGTTCGAGTCCGCTCGTTGGCTTTAGATTTCAATAACTTAGCTCTCTATACGGGGATTTGTTGACCAGAGACCTGGCCCGGTCAACACATGGTCAACATGGCTGCAAGGCAGCATCGCTGCCCCCGAGAGTTGCCACCCTCGAGATCACCCGCCCGGACATCTCGTCTCCATCATTGAGCCCCGGTAACGCTGTCCAGGCGCCGGGGCTCTTTCGCTACGCAGCCTCTGTCACAAGGCCACACGAACGGCGCGAAGTTTGCGCTTGTGACCGGAGGAAAGGGCGCGCAAGCGGTCCAAGGTATCCGTGACCCCCCGCGCGTATTCGACCACAAGGGTTTGGAGCAGCGCCAGGGCGCGCCGCTCCACGGGCACCTTGCCGGTCTCCCACCGTGAGACGGTCTCAGGAGTGACGGCCAGCAGCTCGGCCAGGTCGGCGGCGCGAAGCTCAATCGCCTTGCGCATGAACTTGAAGGCGTCGGGGGCATCGCTCCCGTGGTCCACCACGGCCAAGGCCACAGCCACCTCGAACCGCCGCCCTTCATCATAGGACACGAACCACTCCTTGCAGGCGCCGCAGCGCTCCACCGGGACCTGAGCTTTGAAGGTAACCCCACCGAGCTTGCGGGTGATATCGGCCCTGCCGGGCTTCATTTTCTTCGCTTGACAGCTTGGGCAGCTTGTCATCATGGGGCGCCTCCTCAAAATAGCGTCACCACCACCACGCTCCCCTCGAACGTGACGATCATGGTCAACGCATCGCCGTCGCAGTCGTGTCCGCCCTCGATCCTCCACCGCGCGGCAGGCTCGGCGCGACAGTCAGTCGCAGTCACCAGCGCCTGGCGCACGTCGGGGAAGGACGCGCCACGCTCTTCCATTCGTAGCTCGGCGTGGTGACTCAAGGTAATCCTCCCGGCCAAGGCAAGCCCGCGGGCATCGGCAAGCGCTTGGGCCTCCTCGGCGGTCATGTCTCGATCTTGCGGCGAGTTCGACATTATGTCAAGTTGTGCCACGGTCCGCGCAACCGGTCCAGCTCCTGGGCCAGCTCGTAGGCGGCGTCACTGAGAGCCGGCCACGGGGCCGGGTAACATGTCGTCTCCCTCCTTCGTCACGTCTCCAGCGGTCTTGCGTGAGGGCAGGATCTTCGCCACTACCTGCCCGTGTCTTACACCTTCGCCCAAGGGGAGACGGTGCTCATCTGGTTCAGTTGCACCTACTGGGCCGACGCCCAGTCCGGCCCCTACACCATCACCATCACGAAGCAGTAGCCCCGGTTTGAGAGGGCCGTTACTGCGTTTATTTTTTTGGCGACGGGAGCGACGGAAGCGACGGGAGCGACGGAAGCGACGGGAGCGACGGAAGCGACGGGAGCGACG
>CAYFWA010000134.1:8763-9927 GCA_964346625.1 uncultured Myxococcales bacterium | reverse complement strand
GGAAGCGACGGGAGCGACGGAAGCGACGGGAGCGACGGAAGCGACGGGAGCGACGGAAGCGACGGGAGCGACGAAAGCGACGGGAGCGACGGAAGCGTTTCAGGGCCGGGTGTTCAGCTCGCCGACCACCTCGAAGATGTCGCCGATGGAGTAGAAGTCCACGCTGATCAGGGTGGGCTTGCGGCCGAGCTCGGTGACGCACTGGTCGATGCGCTGCTGAAAAAAGGGGTTGTGGTTGATGCGCTCGGCGTTGTCCGGATCCGCCACGGGGTTGGTGAGCACGTGGGTGATCTCCAGCAGGCCGTGCGGGATGGGCGAGGAGTCCAGGGTGCAGTCGAGCGCCTCGGGCGTTTCGTACTGCCAGGGCGTGCCATAGATGAAGTCTTCGGAGGCGTGGTACCAGTCGGGCGCGCCGTCCTCCCGACCGCTGAAAACCACCAGGCGCTGATCCGCGCGGATCATCTCCCGCAAGGTGGGCCAGGGCTCGCCAGGGAGATGGGTGTGGGTGTAGGGCACTAGGCCGCTTTCCTCGAAAGCGGCCACGGTGTGCTCCAGGGTGGTCTCGTTCTGGAGATCGAGCAGCACCACCTCGAGCCGCCGCCTCTGCAGAAAGCCCCGGACTTCGCCAAGCACCTCCACCGCGGGAGTGCTCGCGAAGACGCAGAGGCCGTGGCACAGCACCGTCTCGTCGCCCTCCCGATAGATGTCGAAGTTCAAGGAGCGGATGCCGTCCTCGAGCTGCCGGGACACGCCGAAATAGTGGTTCCAGTTCACGGCGCCGAAGCCGTCCTCCTCGTTGGCGTGGGCGTTGTGCGCGCGGGCGAAGACCACCTCGTTCAGGGGGCGGTCACACAGCACCTCCAGCCCGTTGCAGCGTAGGGCGGGATCGTCGAAGTCGTAATCGTGGGCGTCCTCCCCGCAGCCCGCCAAGCTACAGGCCGCCGACCCTCCGCAAAGACCCCCCAACCAGACGATTGCCGTCCACCGATACCAGGAATGCGACGTGGTCATGGAAGCGATTGTACCACCAACGAAGCGCCGGTTTTGCTCGATATCTCGGAAACCTCACTTGGCGGGACACGCTCCGACCTCGCCACGCCACTTCTAGGCCTCGCAAGGTCTCGAAGCGCCGCGGCACGCCACGTCTCGGCCTCGCCACGCCAC
>CAYFWA010000134.1:4691-8663 GCA_964346625.1 uncultured Myxococcales bacterium | reverse complement strand
CGAAGCGCCGCGGCACGCCACGTCTCGGCCTCGCCACGCCACGTCTCGGCCTCGCCACGCCACGTCTCGGCCTCGCAAGGTCTCGAAGCGCCGCGGCACTGCCACTCTCTCATAACGACCACTCTCTCATAACGACGATCACTGAAGCAGTGATGGCCACTATGAGAGAATTCGAGCGCTGATGGACCTCCTCGACGCCTCAAACGGGGTTTTTCGGGCTAATGATTACACCGAGAACGGTGGTTTTCGTCGATCCGGACGCTCATCACATTCTCACATCTTTCATCCCTGATTCAGTGAACGCCGTTGTGAGAGATCGAGATCGAAACTGAGATCCAGATCCAGATCCAGATCCAGATCCAGATCCAGCGAGAACCGGGGCGGCTCGCAAGAACGCGCGGGTCACGAGATGTTGGTCACCGGGCAGTGAAACGAAGGGTAGGCACGGCGATGAACGGCGATGAACGGCGATGAACGGCGATGAACGGCGATGAACGGCGTCGAACGGCGATGAACGGCGATGAACGGCGATGAACGGCGATGAACGGCGATGAACGGCGATGAACGGCGTCGAACGGCGATGAACGGCGATGAACGGCGTCGAACGGCGTCGGATGGGGACGGGCGGAGCTCAGGGCGCTCTTCGAATCAGACGAAGCACGGTGCCGTTTTCGCCCACGAACCAGACATTGCTGACATCCCCCCACAGGCCCAGCAGGCGTGGCTGCGGGCCCGTGTTCCGTCCCACCGGGTACCACCGGTCCCCGGCGTAGTGGAGAATCGTCTGGTCAGCGCCAGCGGCCCAGACGTCCTGAGGCCCGCTCCCCCACACGGATTCCAGATCGAGGCTCGTGGGCGAGGGGATCGACTGCCAGGCCGTTCCGTCGAAGTGGCCGATCACTCCGCTGCGGCCCACGACCCAGACATCAGACGGGCCGTGGGCCCAGATGGCCTGTAGACCGGGTATCGTGGAGGTGGTCGCCGTCCAGCCGGTCCCGTCGTTGTGCAGAACTTCGCCGAGACTGATGGCCCAGACGTCGGACGGGCCGCTCCCATGGATGTCGACGAGCGACTGGTTCGTGGGGGAGCTCGCGTTCGTCCAGGAGCTGCCATCGTAGCGCAGGATCCTCCCGCTGTGACCTACGGCCCAGACGTCGGTGGGACCGCTGCCCCAGACGCCGTTCATGTTTCCTCCGGTGGAGGGGACCACCGTGCTCCAGTTGGCTCCATCGTAGTGTGCGATCGCCCCGTCTGCTATTTCCCGCGACACCGCCCAGACATCGGACGGGCCGCTCCCCCACACCGCCATGTAGTCCGCCGTCCCGCCACTTTGGTCGTCCCAGTACATGCCGTCGTAGTGCAAGCGTGTGCCGCCGTGACCGACCACCCAGAGATCCCCCGACCCGCTCTCCCAGCTCCCGGTCAGCAGCTCCGAGGCGGCGGGAGCGATGTCGTCGGCCCAGCCCATGCCGTTGTTTTGATGCAGCACCGCTCCGTTTTCACCAACGGCCCAGATGCTCTCCGGCCCGGTCCCCCACATTCCCCAGATCGACTGCGAGAAGTAGGCACGCACACTCGTGAAGAAGCTACCATCCCAGTGCGTCAGCGCTCCGAACAGCCCTGCAGCCCAGACGTCATCGGGACCGCTGCCCCAAACCGTCAGCAGGGGGAGACTCTCGCCGGTGTAGACCTCCGACCACGAGGCGCCGTCGTAGCGCAGCGCGGTCCCACTTTCCCCGACGGCCCACACATCCCCAGGGCCGTTCCCCCAGACGGAGTACAGTCGCGTACTGGTCACGCTAGAAGGGGGGGAAACCGCCGACCAGGACGTCCCGCCGAAGTGGATGATCGTGCCGTCGTCCCCGACGGCCCATACGTCCGTAGCGCTGCTGCCCCAGATGGCGTGCAAGGTCTCACTGGTGGGTGAGCTCGTGGTGGTCCAACTCGTTCCGTCATTGTGCAGGATCACACCATCGCCCCCGACGATCCAGACATCCGTGGGACCGCTTCCCCACACCGCGCCGAAATCCTCCCAAGATGTGGGCGAGGTCACGCTGGACCATGCGCTGCCGTCGTAGTGCAGGATCGTATCCTCTTCCCCCACGGCCCAGACGTCACCGGCGCTGCTGCCCCAGATGCCGTTTAACCACCTGGTGGTGGGCGAGGTCACGCTGGACCAGGTCGTCCCATCGTAGCGCATGATCGAGCCACCGGACCCGACGGTCCAGAGGTCCGCCGCGCTGCTCCCCCAAGAGGCGCTCCACGTAACCGAGGGCACGGGAGTGGCCACCGGCTGCCAGCCGATGAAGCCGCAGCCGCCGAAGTCGGGGGTGCACACCGATCCACAACCGAGCGGTCCCCGATCGTAGCCGTAGCTCACGCAGCTCTGGCCCGGCGGCGGGGCGGTGTCGCAGATCTCGGGAGCCTCGACGACTCCGTTGCCACACTGCCCCAAGCAGTTCGCGTCGCAGCCATCCCCCATGGTGGTGTTGCCATCGTCACAGACCTCCCCCGGGTCCACCACGCCGTTGCCGCAGTACTCCGGCTGGCAGACCGCGCTGCAGCCATCCCCGGAGTCGGTGTTCCCGTCGTCGCAGCCCTCCCCCACCGTGACATCCGTGATCCCGTTGCCGCAGCTCTCGTCGGACTGGCAGTCCGGAGCGCAGCCATCGCCGGCCTCCAGGTTGCCATCGTCGCAGACCTCGTCGACGTCCAGGATGCCGTTGCCGCAGTACTCCACCAGGCAGACCTCGTTGCAGCCATCTCCGACGATGTCGTTCTCGTCGTCACAGCTCTCCCCGAGCTGAACGTCCACCACCCCATCCCCACACCGCGGGTCGCGGCAGTCACTCCGACACGTGTCCGGGGTCTCGTCGCTGTTTTGGCCTCCCTCGTCACACTCCTCTCCGGTGTCCCGCACGCCGTCGCCGCAATACGGCAGCAGGCAGTTCGTGCGACAAGCATCGGGCTCCCCGTCGCTGTTGTCTGCCCCGTCGTCGCACTCCTCGTTTGCCTCGCGGACGCCATCACCGCAGAAGACCACCGTACCGCCATCCACCTGGTTGTCGTTGTTGCTCGGTCCCCCCGTGTCATCCCCACATGCAGCAAAAAGTAGACACAGCGCCACCAAAAAAGATTTGGCTCGATTCACGTTGTACTCCGGGAACGATTTCTGATGGTCCGCCCCTCGGGGGGCGATGTGCGCAGAAATCCCGCCTTTCACCCGACTTGTCTGCGCAAGGCCAACGTATCGACGCGCCGCGACAATCGTCAAGTTAAACGTATGCGAGCGCGAGATTCTTTGGGACGCCCAGGGCGAAACAAACACCTGCACGGGGACGGTGTTCCGTTTTTCGTATTCGTCACGGAACCCGCTGTATAAACGCAAGAAAACCTCGACCAGACCACCACCTGCACGGGGACAAACACCTGCACGAGGACGGTGTTCCGTTTTTCGTATTCGTCACGGAACCCGCTGTATAAACGCAAGAAAACCTCGACCAGACCACCACCAGACCACCAGATGTGACTCGCTGGTGCTGCTACGCGCACCGCAGAGGCGAGAATCGATTTAGTTTCTTATATCGAGTGGTTCCAGAGCGAATTGGAAAACTGGAACACCGTCCCCCCCGCCCTGCTGTCCCCCCCGCCCTGTTGTTGGCCTTCCAGACGATCCGGAGCGTGTGCTACGATTACGGGTCGGCGGATTACCGTCTGCCGTGGGCGCACATCGCCGCGCGGGCTCGCTGCCACATACCGGTGATTCTCGGGGTACTCGAGTGTCGTAGTCGGTTGGCCGGATGTCCCGGCCTGATGTTCGCTGGCGGGCTGCTGATTGATCCCCATGCGCGCTGTGAGAAGTTGATTTGACGTGAAACACGACACCCAATGAGTCTGACGACGCGGATGGAACCGATGACGCGGATGGAACCGATGACGCGGATGGAACCGATGACGCGGATGGAACCGATG
>CAYFWA010000134.1:2468-4591 GCA_964346625.1 uncultured Myxococcales bacterium | reverse complement strand
ACGCGGGTGAACCTGATGCCCTCAACGAGCCTGACAAGCCACCCGCGCTGGAGCCGCCGAGCCGCCTCCGGCGCTCGGAGGAACCGCCCCGCGCCGCGATTCGCCCGTCCTCCGCGGCGCAAAGGCTCGCTGCGGGGCGCGCTCCTGGCTTTGGGGGCGACAGCGGTGGTATTGGCGGGGGTGGGAGCCTGCGACTATGACGACGGCGAGCCCCACTACGACAACACCGTGCCGGACAACGCCTACTGCGCGCCGGTGGGCGACTGGGACCCGGCGTGGGTGGACTGGGAAAACGACATCGTGAGCCTGATGAACGAGGAGCGGGCTCGCGGGGCCGAATGCGGGGGCGAGCCCTACGGGCCGGTGCCGGCGCTGAAGGTGTCCCCGGCCCTGCGCTGCGCCTCGCGGAATCACTCCCAGGACATGCACGACCGGCAGTTTTTCGATCATACCAACCCGGACGGCGAGGGGCCTTCGGAACGCTTCGATCGGGCGGGCTACGAGGGCTCGGGCTGGGGCGAGAACATCATCGCCGGCCACGGCTCTCCCGAGGCCATGGTGCAGGGCTGGATGGACAGCCCCGGCCACTGCCGCAACATCATGAGCGACGGCTACACCCACGTGGGGCTGGGGTACTTCTTCGGGCCCGACGGCTACCGCCACTACGCCACCGCGGGTTTTGGGCGGGAGTAGGGGCTCGCACCGCCATGAAACGCTCGACTTGGCTGCTCAAAGAACGGCAACTCGCCCACAGCGCGAACGGCCTGCTGGTCCCGTCCTCGTCGCGGCACGCGTCGAGACGGTCCTTTCCCCGGCTCCCGTGGCCGGCAATCCTGCGTGGCCTACGTGGCCGGCGTGGCCGGCGTGGCCGGCGTGGCCGGCTCGGCCGGCTCGGCCGGCTCGGCCGGCTCAGCCGGCTCGGTCGGCTCGGCCGGCTCGGCCTGCTCGGCTCACTCGGTCTCCTCGGCCTTTCCGCCTGCGGGGACGATGACGGCGGGATCAACGGCGCTCCGGACGCCGCCGTGGATCCGGTGTGCGGCAACGGGGTGGTGGAGGACGGCGAGCAGTGCGACGACGGTAACGAAAGCAACCAGGACGGCTGCTGCAACACGTGTCTTTTTTGCGACCTGTGCAACACCGAGTATGGCGCGAGCTGCGACGCCACGGATCTGTGCTGTGACACGCCCGAGGATCGGCCCACCGCCTGCGCCTCGACGCGGTCCGGCTCCCAGTCGCGTTGCCTGCTGCCCTGCGCCACGGCGGCGGACTGCTACTGGTCCAACGAGTGCGACACGAGCTACCCCGGCCACTGCTGGATCGCGCGCTGCGGACCCGGCATGGACGGCAGCCCCCTGAACGGGCCCTGCCCCATCAACGGCGTCACGGGCCTCTGCTACCCCGAGGGCCTCGCCGAGGGCGGCTACGGCCTCTGCCTCGAGCCGGGCACCCTGCCTGCGGGCGCGCCCTGCGACGGCGGCTGGGAGCCGGATCGCGTGCCGCGGAACGTGGCGCGCTGCGCCACGGGGATCTGTACGCACTGGCGCGACGATCGCCCCACGCGGTGCCTCGATGTCTGCGATCCGGTGGCGGCCTACGACGCCACCCCCTTTCAGGGCGACGGGTGCCCGGCCGGAACCAACTGCCTCAACTTCTCCACGCTCACCGACTACAGCGGAGCCCGGCTGGCGAACCGGGGCCACTGCGTGCCCATGCCGGCCACGGATCCCGACGGCCTGCTCGCCTGCGATCTGCTCAACGGTGAGCTGATCCACCACCGGTCCCAGCGCTGCGACGAGCTGCTCCCGGGCACCCGGTGCGGGCTGTTTCTCACGGGGAGCCTCATGGGCACCTGCCAGCCGGCGGACGCCTCGCCCCTCGGCCTGGGCGCCACCTGCGCGACGGACGCCACCGCCCTGCCCTGTCCCGCCGGGGCCCTTTGCATGCCGGCGGATCCCTTCGGCAGCGAGGACGCCACGGAGAACGCCTGCCTGGAGGTGTGCGACGGCCTGGCCGAGAACTGGACCTGCACCACTGCTGGCATGGAGTGTACCAGCCTGTCGCACGGCATGGACGACGACGCGCCCACGCGCCTGGGGCTGTGCGCGCCTTCGCCGTCGGCACCT
>CAYFWA010000134.1:0-2368 GCA_964346625.1 uncultured Myxococcales bacterium | reverse complement strand
GACGTCGGCGGTGCCGGGATCCGGTCTGGTTCAGCCCCGGTTCAGCCCCGGTTCGACCCCGGGTCGGTCCCGGCTCGGGCTCGGTTCAGCCCCGGATCGGCCCCGAATCGACCCCGGGTCGGTCCCGGCTCAGTCCCGCACGTAGATCCGGGGCTCACCCTCTTGCAGATAGGAGCCGACGAACTGCCGATAGTCGCGGTTGCCCTCTGGCTGGGTGAACAGCACGAAGTGACCGTCCACCCGGCCCCACTGCGGGTACTGCAGCATCACGCCCGTGACGGCGCCAGCGTCGCCCTCCAGGTTCAGCGACACCGGCCGCGCGAAGGGCGCGAACCCGTCGCGCAGCTCCAGCCGTGGGGTGGGCTCGAGCCAGGGCTCCACCAGATCCAGCCCGGCCGCCACCGCGAGGGCCTCGGTGAGCACGGGAGGCGTGAAGCTGTCCACGAGCCCCTGGGAGAGAAACACGTGCTTGGGGTTGGCGCCGTCCACGGGCTCCCGGACGAGGTATCGGCCATAGTTGACCGGATCCGCGACCTCGATGAAGAGCTGGATGAGGCTCAGCACCGGGTGGTACTCGTCCAGGCCTTCGGTCTCTCCCAACATGATGGCCACCACCTCGGGGATGCTCACGGGCTCGGTCTTCTCGAGGATGGAGCGGATCATGTTGCCGCCGGTGCCGGACAGCACCGCGAGCTTCACCTTGGGCTCCACCGCCAAAAAAGGCGTCCCGGTGAGGCCCCCCTGGGAGTGGCCCATGAACAGGATGCGGTGGGGATCGAAGCGCAGCGCCTGCCCCGTGTAGGGAGCGGCCGCCACGTCCAGGGCCTCCACGAGCCGCAGAAGCTGCACGTTGTCCAGGGCGCCCTGGCGCACGTTGTCCCGGGCGGCCACCGGGTTCTGGAAGTTGAAGAAGTCGAGCTCCGGGTTGCAGGCGCCCTCGCCGCAGCGGGTGCCGTGCAGCACCTGGTCGATGCCGATCATGGCCGCCTGGGCGATGACCTCGCCGTCGCGATAGATCGCGCCGAGGTCGAGGCCCTCTCGGGTCACGTGGGTCAGGTAGTCGCCGCCAGTGCCGTGGGCGTAGAGCACCACGGGCCAGCCCCCCGGAGGCATCTCGCCGCGGGGCACCGTGAGGGAGAACCGGACCCGCTCGGTGCGCTGGAGCACGGGGCGGCCCTGGTCATCGAAGGCCAGGTTCCCGCCCTCCCGGGTGTAGGGCGGCTCCCCGGCCTGGTAGATGGGCGCCTCGAAGGTGCCGGCGTAGACGTGGACCCCGGGCTCGCTCCCCGCGTAAGCGAGATCCGCAGGCTCGGGATCCGGCGCCGGTAGATCTTCGTAGACCGCCTCCCGCAGAGCCAGCAGCTCCTGCACGATGCGCTGGGTGGTGAACACGGCCGCGTTGAGCACCTCTTGGGTGGGCCGCCCCTGCTCGGCCAGGTAGGCGCGCAGCGGAGCGTAGGCCTGCTGGGCCTGGAGCACGAAGGCGTCGTCGGTCTCCGACTCCGAGAGCACGGTGACGAAGTCGAGGTCCCGCCGCAGCGGGCGCCCCCCTGCGTCCCGGAGGTCGCGGGTGAGGATAGCGGCGTAGGTGGTGCCCGGCCGCAGCACCCAGCCGGGCACCGGGAGCAGCACGAGGTGGTTTTCGCCGATGAAGGTCCCGGCCTCGGCCTCGAACCGCGCGTGGATGGGCGTGCGACGGGCGTAGCCCGGGGAGGTGGGGTCGATGTTCACCAGGAACACCGAGGCGTCTTCGCGCAGGCTCTCGGCCGAGGACGCCGGCAGGGAGGCGGGATCCAGCGGCGCCGAGAAGCGGAAGAACACGCCGGCGCTCGTGCCCCAGCCCCGGGTGTTGTCGTCGATGGTCCTGACGTACTTGTCGACGAGGGACGACGGCGTGGGGAAGCCGCGGAGATTGACCGTGCCGTCGGGATCCAGCCGGATGTCGTTGGGCCAGGGCAGCGTGGTGAACGCCGGCGGTGTCGCCCCCTCCGCAGGCGTCGTCGCTTCGCCTCGGGGCACGACGAAGTAGGCCACGGCCGCGGACCCGGGCTCGTGCACCTCCCCGCAGCCGCCGGTCGGCGGAGCGAGGACGACAAGCGAGAGTGAGAAGGCGAGGTAGCCCAACGCGCGCTCGGAGCGAGGGAAAGAGCGATGAGGTGGCATGACAGGACCGAGTATCGCTGGTGAGCGAAGGCCGGTCAACGGAGGCAGCGAGCCACGGAGGCAGCGAGCCACGGAGGCAGCGAGCCACGGAGGCAGCGAGCCACGGAGGCAGCGAGCCACGGAGGCAGCGAGCCACGGAGGCAGCGAGCCACGGAGGCAGCGAGCCACGGAGGCAGCGAGCCACGGAGGCAGCGAGCCACGGAGG
>CAYFWA010000133.1:1768-11706 GCA_964346625.1 uncultured Myxococcales bacterium | reverse complement strand
GTGTGCGTAGCGCCGTCTTCGAGGCGTGCGTACGTGGTGAACGACCGGAAGGCCGTCCCATTGGGAGAGAGATCGCTTCATGTCAGTTGTCTCGGGTGGCTCCGCCACAGGTCGTCTGCTCGCCGCCGCGGCCCCCGGCGCCGCCGCGGCCCCCCGCGCCGCCGCGGCCCCCCGCGCCACGGCGAGCCTGCGCGCCGCCGCGGCGGGCCTGCTCGCGGCCACGTTCTCGCTCGCGACCGCGGGCTGTTTGGAGCCCTACTGCGCCCGGGACGCCGACTGCCGGTCCCTGGAGCGGTGCAACCTGTCCACCCACCGCTGCGAGCGCGCCGACGCGGGGCCGGCCTGGCCGGTGGCGCCCGAGTGCGAGCCGGCCTGCGAAAACCCCACCCCGATCTGTGACGCCACCGCGGTGGCGTGCCGGGTATGCGAAGCGGACGCCGAGTGCGAGGCGGCCGATCCCGACCTCCCGGCCTGCCACCAGGGCCGCTGCGTGGCCTGCACCGACTCGCTGGGCCACTGCGGCGGCGACACGCCCATCTGCAACCCCTCCACCCAGCGCTGCGAGGCGTGCACCGGGGATCCCCAGTGCGCCGACCTGGACAGCGCTGCCCCCGCCTGCGTGGAGGGCGCGTGCCGAGCCTGCGGCGACTCGGCCGCCCACTGCGACGACGTGGCCCGGGCGGTGTGTGACGATCAGTCCCACCAGTGCCGCGCCTGCCGGGACCACGTCGAGTGCGCCCACTTCGGCGAGGTGTGCGATGGCGGGGTGTGCCTGCAAGAGTCCGCGGTCACCTACGTGCGCCGGGCCGCGTCGGTCTGCCCGGGCGACGGCTCCCGCGGCTCTCCCCACTGCCAGATCCAGGAGGCCCTGGACAGCCCCGACCTCACGGGCACCGTGCTGGTGGCCCCGGGCAGCTATGCCCCCATCCAGGTGGAGGACCTGGAGGTCTGGATCATCGGCCAGGAGGCCGGGGTACAGATCCGCGGGAGCGCGGCCCTAGACGACATCAACGCGGTCACCGTGCTCCACCCCAGCGGCGCCGTCCAGGCCATCGTCACCCTCGAGCGCCTCACCCTGACCGGAGCGCGGGGGACCGTCACCGCGGCGGGTTTGCAGTGCGGCAGCCTCGGGGGCACCCCCGAGGTCACCCTGGTGGACGTGCAGGTCACCGACAACCAGACCGGTGGCCTGCAGGTCACCGACTGCGCCCTCACGGTACGCGGCGGGCGCATCCACGCAAACGCCGGGCTGGGCATCTCCGCCACGGACGCGGATCTGCGGGTTTACCGCCTCGGGGTGGAGGACAACGCCGACGGCGGGATCCTCATGGAGCGGGGCAGCTTCGTCATCGAGAACGCCATCATCGCGCGCAACGGCGGCGCCAACGCAATCACCGGCGGCGTGGGCCTCTCGTCGCCGGGCCTGCCCGCCGCGCTGCGCCACGTGACCGTGGCCGATAACTCCCTGGCAAACGTCTTGACCTACGCGGGCGGCATCGGTTGCGTGGGCGGGGACTGCTCGGCGGTGCAGCTCGACAGCTCCATCGTGGCCGGCCACGGCGCCGACGGCGACCTGTCCCCGGCCATCACGCCGCGCTACAGCCTGATCCAGGACGGCAGCGGCGCCACCGGCGGGCCGGGAAACCAATCGGGGGATCCCGGCTTCGTGGGCGCCACCGACGCCCACATCACTCCGGCGTCGCCCTGCGCCGGCGCCGGGGATCCCGCCTCCCCGGTGGACCAGGACTTCGACGGGCAGGGCCGGCCGCAGCCGGCCGGGACCCCGCCCGACTGCGGCGCGGACGAGGTGGCCCAGTGAGATGTTCACGAGCGCTGCTGGTATGCGTTCAGGGGGGATGTCCCATCCCCCGTGAACGGTTACCGCTGCCGCAAATCGCCCTGCCCTTGGCCCCGATCTCGGGCCTCCTTTTGATCCTGGGGGCGCTCCTCGGCGGCGGCTGCCAGGACTCCCTGGCGCGGCACTGGGTCTGCGACGATCTACAGGCCCACGCCAGCGCCTGCACCGGCGGCTGCGACGTGGCGCCCGCCTGCGAGGACGCCCTCGCCCGGATGGACCCCGACGATCCCGCCGACGCCTCCACCCTCGCCCGGATGCACGCCTGCGCCGACTGCCTGGCCCGTGAGGCCGAGCCGCCGGACACCACCTGCTGGGACTGCGCCACCGACGACGCCTCCTCCTGCCGCGCCGCCCTCGCCGCCTGGCTGAACGAGCCCTGCCTGGACTTCTGAACGAAGCCCTGCGGCCTCCGGCCCCGCGGACCCCGGCCCCTCGACCTCCGGCCCCGCGGCCTCCGGCCCCGCGGACGTAGGCCCCGCGGCCTCCGGCCCCGCGGACGTAGGCCCCGCGGACGCAGGCCCCGCGGACGTAGGCCCCGCGGACGTAGGCCTCGCGGACGTAGGCCCCGCGGACGTAGGCCTCGCGGACGCAGGCCCCGCGGACGTAGGCCTCGCGGACGCAGGCCCCGCGGACGCAGGCCCCGCGGACGCAAGCCCCGCGGACCCCGGCACCCCGATCTCGCCCAGCAGCCCGTCGCGCCGGGCGACCCCCGCCCCCGCGAAGATCGGCGACGCCAGCAGCCGCTCCAGCCGGCGCCGGGCCTTCCGGGGCGCGATCCCCTCCTGCCCGAGCCAGGCGCCCACCCGCGCCCGCTGCCCGTCGTCGAGCCGCACCCAGAAGCTCGCGTTGATGGCCAGCTCCTGCCAGGCGACCCGGACCGCCGGGGTGTCCAGGGCCAGCCAGCGCTCCAGGAAGCCCTCGCGGCTGCCGCCCTCGATCTCCGGATGGCGGGTCACCGCCAGGGCCAGCGCGAACAGGGCCTCGCGGCAGGCCTGGGCGGGGTGGGGGGCCGGGTCCGAGGCCTCCGATGACCGGGCGGCCGCCTCGCGCCCCGCCCGTCTCACGTGTCTATCCAGCGCCCGGGCGAGCCCCAGCGAGATCCCGAGGCGCCGCGCCTGCTCCCCCAGCGTGGACAGCGCCCGGCGCGGCGGCCCCATGGGGATGGGCGGCGGCTGCCCCCGGGGCGGCGGCCCCGGGGCGATGGGCGGCGGCTGCCCCCGGGGCGGCGACCCCGGGGCGATGGGCAGCGGCTGCGCCCGGGGCGGCGACCCCGGGGCGATGGGCAGCGGCTGCGCCCGGGGCGGCGACCCCGGGGCGATGGGCGGCGGCCTGCGGCGGTGGGCCTGGGTGGCAGCCTCGGGGTCGGTGCTCCGGTCTTCCCGCCCGGTCCCCACGCCACGGGCCTCGTCTGGCACGGCCCCAAGGCCGACCGTCCCGGGGAGACCTCCCTGACACCACCCCCCCGACCAGGTGGAAAGCCCCGTGATATCGACCACCTCAATCTCAACCTCCGTCTCGATCCCTGTCTCGCGCATGGCTGACTCCCGTCCAGTCGTTTGGCTCCGCCGGGGAACGCCCCGCCGCGACTCGTCCCCGGTCCTCGACCGGTGACCAGAGGCGTTGCGGACTTTTTGGTTTTCGATATCGTGGGCGGGACCATGTACACCTTCCTGCACGCCGCCGACATCCACCTGGACAGCCCCTTGCGGGGCCTGTCCCGCCACGAGGACGCGCCCACCGAGGTGCTGCGCGGCGCCACGCGGCGCGCCTTCGAGAACCTGGTGGACCGCGCCCTCGAGGAGCGGGTGGCCTTCGTGCTGCTGGCCGGCGACCTGTACGACGGGACCTGGAAGGACTACAGCACCGGGATCTTCATCGCCCGCCAGCTCGGTCGCCTAGGGAAACGTGACATCCCGGTGTTCGCCGTCACTGGCAACCACGACGCGGCCAGCCAAATCACCGGCGCCCTGGATCCGCCGGCCAACCTGACCTTCCTGTCCAGCCGCGCCCCCGAAACCGTGGTGCTGTCGGAGCTGGGGGTCGCCCTGCACGGCCAGGGCTACGCGCGTCCCCACATCGACCAGAACCTGGCGGCCGACTTCCCCGCGGCCCACCCCAACCGGCTCAACATCGGCCTCTTGCATACGAGCCTCGACGGGCGCGAGGGCCACGCCGACTACGCCCCCTGCAAACCGGACGACCTGCGCAGCCGGGGCTACCAGTACTGGGCCCTGGGCCACGTGCATCAGCCGGAGGTGGTGGACCGGGATCCCTGGATCGTGTACCCCGGCTGCCTCCAGGGCCGCCACATCCGGGAGACCGGGCCCAAGGGGGCCACCCGGGTCACCGTGCTAGACGGCGCCATCGCCGCGGTGGAGCCGGTGGCGCTGGACGTGCTGCGCTGGGAGCGGGTCGCGGTGGACGTGGGCGGCGCCGACGACGTCCCCGAGGTCCTGGATCGGGTGCGCGGCGCCCTGCAGACGGCCCTGGAGGATGCCCAGGGCCGACCCCTCGCCCTGCGGGTGGCGCTCGCGGGTACCACCGCGGCCGCCGACGCCCTGGCCGCCCACCCGGCGCGGCTCGGCCAGCAGATCCGGGCCCTGGCCGCCGAGCTCGGTGACGACGAGCTGTGGGTGGAGAAGATCGAGCTCGCCGCCACCGGCCAGCGGGACCTCGCCGCGGCGCTGGCCGAGGAGGACGGGCTCGGGACGCTGCTTTCGGAGCTGCTTTCCGTGCCCGCGGATCCCGAGGCCGTGGAGGGCCTGCCCGGGGAGCTGGCCACCCTGCGCCAGAAGCTGCCCCCGGAGGCCTGGACAGATGAGGACGGCCGGCCCCTGGACGACCCTGCGCGGCTAAAGGACCGGATCCGAGAGGCCCGCGGGATGCTGGTGGGGCGCCTGCTCTCTGGCGAAGGGGACGCCCCATGAGGATCGAGCGCCTCGACCTGCTCGCCTTCGGCCCCTTCACCGACGTCACCCTGGACTTGTCCGAGGGAGACAGCCTGCAGGTGATCTACGGCGACAACGAGGCGGGCAAGAGCTCCTCGCTGCGGGCGCTTTCGGCCTGGCTGTTCGGCATCCACCCGCGCACCAACGACGACTTCCGGCACCCGAAAAAGAAGCTCCGCGTCGGCGGACGGCTCCGCGGATCGGGCGGCCAGACCCTGTCCTTCGTGCGGCGCAAGGGGCGCAAGAACACGCTGCTGCGCCCCGAGGACGGGGAGCCGCTGCCCGACGACGCCCTGTCGCCCTTGCTGGCCGGGGTGGACCAGGCGCTGTTTTCCCAGCTCTACGGCATCGATCACGCCCGCCTGGTCCAGGGCGGCGAGGCGCTGCTGAGCCAATCCGGGGACGTGGGGCAGGCCCTTTTCAGCGCGGCCACGGGCACGGCCCACCTGCGGGAGCTGCTCGCCGACCTGCAGGGACGGGCCCAGGCGCTGTTTCGGCCCACGGGCAAGAACCCCCGGGTCAACCGCGCCCTGAGCCGCTGGCGCGAGGCGCGCAAGGCGGTGACGCAGACCGCCCTGTCCTCGCGCGTCTGGCAGCAGCTCCGCCAGGAGCTGGAGCAGACGCGGCAGGACATCGCGACGGTGGAGACCGAGGCCGCCCGCCTCGAGGGCGAGCAGGCCCGGCTGACCCGCCAGCGCCGCGTGCTAACGCCCCTGGCCGAGCGCCGACGCCTCCAGGCGCGCCTCGCCGAGATCGAAGGCCAGCCCCGGCTGTCCCCGGACTTTGGCGAGCAGCACCGGGAGGCCGAGGCGCGGCAGCGACAGGGCGAGGAGCTGCTCCAGCGCATCGAGGCCCGGCTCGAGCGCAACGCCCAGCAGCGCGCCGCGCTCCAGATCCGCCAGGAGCTGCTCGACCACGAGGAGACCATCACCTCGCTGTTCAAGCGGATCGACACGGTGGAGACCGCCCAACGCGACCGCCAGGGCCAGGACGCCATCCGCCGCGACCAGCGCAACGCGGCCGCCCGAACCCTGCAACAGATCCGGCCCGATCTGTCCCTGGAGGCGGCGGAGACCCTGCGCCCGCTGCTCAACCGGCAGCCGTGGCTCAACCGCCTCGCCCACGAGCGCGGCCTGCTTTCCCAGCGCGCCGAGCAGACCGGCCAGGAGCGGCGTGCCGTTGCCAGCCGGCGCGAGGCGCTGCAGAAGCGGCGCGAGGCCCTGCCCCCGGCCGAGGCCGAGCCCCCCGGCCTCGAGGCAACCCTGGCCGCCGCCCGCAAGGCCGGCGATCTGGACGAGCGCGCCGCGCAGGCCGCCCACCACGCCGCCCGCGAGCACGCGGGCTGCGAGGCGGACCTGGCCCGCCTCGGGCGCTACGCCGGTTCGCTGGCGCGCCTGGCCGCCGCGGCCTTCCCGGCCGGCGAGACCCTGGACGCCTTCGAGCGCACCTTCGACGACCGGGAGGCCCAGGCGCGGGACCGGCAGCGCGTGCGCGACGAGCTACGCCGGGAACGCCAGGAGGCCGAGCAGGAGCTGAAGGCCCTGCTGGCCGCGCAGGAGGTGCCCTCCCTCGAGGCGCTGCAGCGGGCCCGCCGGCTCCGCGACGCGGGTTGGCAACTGGTCAAGCGGCGCTACATCGACGTCGAGTCCCCCGCGGCGGGAGACGAAGAGACCGGGGACGGAGAGCCCGCCGCCAACGACCCCTCGGGCGATGACCTCACCGCCGCCAACGACCCCTCGGGCGATGACCTCACCGCCGCCAACGACCCCTCGAGCGATGACCTCACCGCCGCCAACGACCCCTCGGGCGATGACCTCGCCGCAACCTATCCCCCCGGCGCGGATCTCCCGGCGGCGTACGAAGGCCGGGTGACCGAGGCCGACGACCTGGCCGACCGGCTGCGGCTCGCGGCCGACCAGGTCCAGCAGCGGGCCCAGCTCGAGGCCAAGCTCGGGCGGCTCGCCAAGCGCGAGGTGCACCTGGCGACCGAGAGCGAGCAGCACGCGAGGCAGGCCGCCCGCGTGCAGCAGGACTGGGAGGCCGCGTGGGCCGACACGGGCGTCACGCCCGGCACACCGCGGGAGATGCGAAGCTGGCTGCTCGAGGCAGACCGGCTGCGATCCCGCCTCGACACCGCCCGCGCCGCCGCCGCCGAGGCCCGCCGCCTGGGCGCCAGCCAGCGCGCCCTGTACGCCGCGCTGCAGGAGGCGCTGCAGGCCGCGGGCGAGTCCGACCTCCCCGCGCCGCCCGCCCCGATCGCCCTCCCTTTGGCGGACCCGGGCGACATCCCCCCTGCGGCCTCCGCCTCCAACCCGCGCGACAGCGCTGCCGCGGCCTCCGGTCCTGCGGCCGACTCCGGCGCCTCGCCGATGACCACCGACGAGGCCCACCCCGCTGGCCCCGTGGCCACGCTGCGGGAGCGGGCCGAGCGCAGCCTGGCGGCGCTGCAGGAGCGGGCCGCCGAGCGGCAGCGCCTCGCGCAGGACCAGGCACAGCTCGAGCAGCAGAAGGCTCGGCTCCGCGAGCAGGAACAGCGCCTCGCCGAGCAGGAGCAGCGCTGGCGCGACGAGTGGGCCGAGGCCCTGGACGGCCTCGGCCTCGACTCCGACGCCCGCCCCGATCAGGCGCTGGCGGTGGCCGAGCAGCTCTCCCTGTTTTTCGAGCAGGCCGACCGCTCCGACCAGGCCGCCCGCCGCATCTACGGCATGGACGAGGTGGCGCGCGACTTCACCGAGCGGGTGCGCGAGCTCGCGGATCGCGTGGGCGACGCCCCTGCCCAGCAGGAGGCCATCGCCCTGGCCGGCCAGCTCCACCGCGATCTGCAACAGACCCGCGAGGCGCAGGCGCGGCTGTCCCGGTTGCAAGACGAGCAACAGGAGCTCGAGGCCGAGGCCGAGCAGGCGCGCCTCGATGTCGAGGCCGCCCGCGAGCGCCTCGCGAGGCTGCGGGCGCAGGCCGGCGTGCAGACCGACGAGGCGCTGCCCGAGGCCCACCGCCGGGCGCGGGAGCGCGACGAGCTCGAGCAGCGCCTCGCCCGGCTCGAGCAGGACCTCCTGCTGGCGGGCGACGGCCTGGACCTGTCCGCCCTCGAGCAGGAGGCCGCGCAGGTGGACCCCGACGCCCTGGATCCCCGCCTCGAGCAGCTCGATGCCCAGCTCGCGGACCTGCGCGCCCGCCGTGACGAGCGGCGGGACCGCCAGCGCTCCCTGCAGGACCAGGTGAACGCCCAGGACGGGCGCTCCGCCGCGGCCGCCGCCTCCGAGGAGGCCGAGCAGCACCTGGCCGACGTGGTGGACGGCGCCGAGGCGTACCTGCGCCTGCGCATCGCCTCCCTGCTGCTGGACCAGCAGATCCGGCGCTACCGGCAGGAGAACCAGGCCCCGCTGCTGCAGCGCGCCGGGGCCCTGTTTTCCGGGCTCACCCTGGGCTCCTTCGTCGGCCTGCGAGACGAGCTGGACGACCAGCGCCGCCCCATCCTGCTGGGCGTGCGCCCCGACGGCGACGAGGTCCGCCTCGCGGGCATGAGCGAAGGAACCCGCGACCAGCTATACCTCGCCCTGCGCCTGGCTACCCTCGAGCAACAGCTCACCCGCCCCGGCGCCGAGCCCATGCCCTTCATCGCGGACGACGTGCTCATCGGCTTCGACGACGACCGCACCCGCGCCGGCCTCCAAGCCCTCGCCGCCCTGGCCAACCACACCCAGGTGCTGCTGTTCACCCACCACCGCCGCGTAGCCGACCTCTCCGCCGACCTCCCCCCGCCCCACGCCGCCCGCGTGCTCAGCCTCTGACTCGAAAGACGAGTCTCGCGGCCCCACCCACCTCGCGGCCGCAACGGGCCGAGAACCCGCCGCGCGACTGAACGGGGGGACGTAGGTTCGGTTTGTCGCTTTCGCCCCGCATGGGCTCGGGAGGTGATTCAGCGCAGGATGGCCCTCCTAGCTCGCGGGCCCCAGACCGCCCCGCGAAACCGAGAAATCGAACCTGCGTCCCCATCGCCTGTCGGTGTCCAAAGGCCCAAACCACCCGGCCCCGCTGCAGGCTGGCGTTCCCTGCACCTGGTCGGCTATCCTCGACCCGATGGTCGAATCCACTGCTCCCAAACCCGCCGACGCCGACCCCGACGCCGACCCCGACCCCGGCGCGGCGGGCGAGCCTTTGGCCGCGCGTCTGGCGCAGGTCGCCGGGGCCATCACCGTGGCCTACGGCCTGACCATGCTGGTGCTGGGCTGGCTCGACATCCCCTGGCAGTGGGTGCGCTGGTCCGACCACGGGCTGGTGTGGCGGGTGCTCATCAACGGCACGTGGGTGGGCTTCGGTGTGGCCGTGGTGTTCCGGCAGCGCTTCTCTACCTATCTCTTGATGTTCGTACACGGGTCTGCGGCCCTGATGCTGGCGGTGGTGGCGCTGCTGCCGGGCCGCTGGGGCATGGGCATGAGCTGGTGGGGCTGGCTGGTGTACGTGGGCGTGCCCGCCCTGTGCGCCATCCTGCTGGCGCCCGACGTGATCCGACGCTGGCGCAAGCCCCTCGCCGACGACGAGCTGCTTTGATCCACGCGTGCTGCTCCCACGCGTGCTGCTCCCACGCGTGCTGCTCCAGGGGGGCTCCTGGTCAATCGGCCGGCGGCGTGCTACAGACCCGGTCACCGAGAAGCGGGGTGGCGATGGGCCACCCGCACGAGCGCAGAATCGGGATCGAGAGACCATGAGCGACGAATCGAAAAAGAGCGACCAGGGTGGGCACGTGCACGACCACGACCACGACCACGACCACGACCACGACCACGACCACGACAACGCGGCCCCCTCCGAGTCGCAGCTCGCCGCGGCCGCGGCGGTGTCGGAGATCCTGCAGCAGGCCGGCTTCGACACCACCGACGGCGAGGAGTTCAAGCGGGGGGCGGCGGCGCTGATGGCCGCCCAGATGGTGGCGGTGTCCGCCGGGCTAGCCGCCGAGGCCGGCCCCGGCCCTGGCGTGACCGCGGACGGCCAGAAGGTGGGCCGCAACGATCCGTGCCCCTGCGGCTCGGGAAAGAAGTATAAAAAGTGCTGCCTGCCCCGCCAGCAGGAGGCCGCGGCGGCGCGCGCGAGAGCGCAAGGCGAAGCGGCCGAGGACGCCGGCCAACCCGCGG
>CAYFWA010000133.1:0-1668 GCA_964346625.1 uncultured Myxococcales bacterium | reverse complement strand
GCGGCGCGCGCGAGAGCGCAAGGCGAAGCGGCCGAGGACGCCGGCCAACCCGCGGCGGACGCCGGCAGATCTGCAACGGGCGCTGGCCAGCCCCAGTCGAACACCGACAAATCCGCGGCGGCGGCCGGCCAGACGGGCTTCGGCGGTGTGCGCCCCGCCATGCTCCCGCGCATGGGGCTCGAGGCCATGCAGGAGGACACCCAGACCCTGGGGCGCCTGCTGCAGTCCGACCCCGAGCTGAGAAAGCGGCGGTTCCACCCGGCCCGCATGGCCACCTTCCTCGAGCCCCACTCCGCTCAGATACCTGCGGACCTGGCCGATCGCGACCGCTGGATCGCCCGCCGCGCCCACGACTTCGTGGCGGCCGAGCACGAGCGCGCCGGGGAGGAGGCCGAGACCATCCAGGTGCTCAAGGAGCTCAAGGAGGCGCTGCTCGACGCCGCCCCGCGCTACCGCGACGACGACGCCCGGCTGCGGAGCCTGGCCCTGGGGCTGCTGTATCACTCCTCCTGGTCCCCCGAGCTGGATGAGCCGCACCCACTGGAGACCATGCTGTTTCGGTTGACCCTGCAGGAGACCGCGGTGGAGCAGCAGACCCGGGCGAGCCTGCTGTCGTCGCTGGGCGAGGATCCCGACGCCCTGGCCCGGCGCCTCGCAGCGGGCGACCCCGAGGCGGCAAAGGCCTGGCAAACCTCCTTCGACGAGCTGCCCGAGGAAAAGCGCGTGGAGCTTCTGCGCGCCGCCGAGCGCTACCACGACGAGGTGGTGCAGGCGGTGACCGAGGGACGCTTCGCCGTGCCGCTGCCCCTGGTGAGCGTGCTGCCCCTGGTGATCCGCACGGTGAGCGTGATCCGGGACGCCGCCGACGACGACGCCGCCCGCAAGGCGGCCCAGGAGCTCGCCGTGCAGCAGGCCCGCGAGGGCCTGGCCGAGGCCGACCGGGCGCTGTACCTGGAGCTGTGTGACCAGTGGCTGGCCTCCGACGAGGCAGACGAGGCCGACGACGACGAGGAAATCAATCGCGTGCGCTACGTCCGCGGCCTCGCCGCGGTGGGCTCCTCCTCGGTGGAGCCGGTGCTGCTGCTCGCCTTCCTGGACCACCACCGGGTCACGCCCATCCCCGGCGAGCCCAACCCCGACCCGGCGGGCGGCCAGGAGATCGACAGCCCCGCCTTCCTGGAGCGCTACGGCACCTTTTTCGCCGAGCAGGGGCGCCAGGAGCTGGCCCTGCGCACGTGGCGGCTGTGCCGCTTCAGCGGCGACATCCCCGCCTCGGTGCAAAAACGCATCGACGCCGCCGAGAAAGAAATCGCGGCGCGCAACTGACCCGCACGGGATCGCAACTCACTCCCTCAGCAGATCCGCCAGGCCGCTGGCGCGGCGGACGCGGTGGGTCACGGCGTGGCGCACCAGGGCGGGGGCGCCCACCACGGTGACGCGCTGGCGGGCGCGGGTCACCGCGGTGTAGAGCAGCTCCCGGGTGAGCACCCGGGAGGCCGCCGGGGGCAGCACCACCAGCACCTCGTCGAACTCCGAGCCCTGGGCCTTGTGCACGCTCATGGCGTACACCGGCTCGTGGGCCGGCAGCCGGGCTGGTGCCAGGGCGCGCAGGGACCCGTCTTGGGCGACGAAGCAGGCCCGCAGCGCCGCGGCCGGGCCCTCACGCAC
>CAYFWA010000132.1:6519-11729 GCA_964346625.1 uncultured Myxococcales bacterium | reverse complement strand
CGGACAGGGCCCGGCCCAGCGCGGCGGGGGAGCGGGCGGCCGCCCACTTTCGCCCCAGGGCCCGCACCGCGGCGCGGCGGACGGCCAGGGCGGAATCGCGCAAAAGAGGATCCAGGGCGTCGACCCCGCCCTCGAGCCGGCCATAGGCCCGGGCCGCGGCCGCCCGGCGGCGGGCCGCGGGGTGGCGGGCCGCCGCGCGCAGCCGGCGCCGCACCGCCGCCAGATCCGTGGTGGCCGCGCCCAGGGCGGCCAGGGCGGAGGCAGCCAGGGGATCGGTCCGATCCGCGGCCAGGGTCATGAGCGCCGGCAGCAGCCGGGCGCCCGCCCGCGGCAGCAGCGCGGCCGCGGCCCGAAGCGCCGCCCGACGCACCGGTGGCTCGGGATCGGCGAGCGCCCCGAGCACGGCCGGGACGTGAGCGGGGTCCGGCGCCGCGCGGATCAGGCGCAGGGCGGCCACGCGCTGGCCCGTCTCCGCGGCCCGGACCGCCGCGGCCAGGGCGGCCGGGACGTGGCGGCGGGCGGCCTCGTCGAGCACCGCCTGGCGCCCCCCCTCGCTCGCGGCCAGCCCGTAGGCACGCGCCAGGGCGGCGTCGAGCTTGGGGGAACGCAGGGCGCGGGGGAGCCGGGAAAGCAGCGCCAGGGCCGCCGCCCGCACCGCCGCGTGGGGTGAGCCCAGGGCTGCGGGCAGCGCGGTGCCCAGGGCCTGCTGGATCTTGTCCGGGCCCACCAGCCGCGTGACCAGCAATAGCGCGCGCAGCGCCACCACGGGGGCGGGATCGGAGATCAGCGACACCGCCAGCAGGCCGGTCTGCAGCGGCGCGCGCTTGGCCAGGTGCCCCAGGGCGTCCACCACGGCCTCACGCACCGAGGCGTCGGAGTCCCCGAGGCGCTGCTCGAGGGCCTCGAGGGTGACCTCCTGTTTGAGGTGGCCGATTCTCCCCAGGGCCGCCACGCCGGCCCGGCGCAGCGAGGCGCGGCCGTCGCTCACGGCGCCGAGCACGTGATCCCGGGCGATGCCCCAGTACTTTTTCGAGCGCACCAGGGCGCCGGCAGCCGACACCAGGGCCGCCTTGAGCTTCGCCCCGCCCCCTTCGGTCATGGCCTTGAGCGGCCCCAGGATCTTGTAGGGCTCGGGATCGCCCATGCGAGCCATGGTCTGCACCAGGGCGGCCCGCACCCGCTTGGAGGGGTCCATGCCCAGCCGCATCACCGTGAGATACTCGGACATGGGCGCGTCGGCGAAGGCGCGCACCGCGGCCACCCGCACCGTCGCCTCGGGCGCCGAGGCCAACCGCCGCAGGGGTGCCAGGTCGGGCCGGTGCCCCCGGGCAAGCAGCCTGCCGTAGCCGTTGGCGGCCCGCACCCGGCGGGCCACCGGCTGCTTGGGCTCGGCCCAGCGCTCGAGCTTGGCCACCACGGCCCGGGGCTCCAGCGCCCGCACGGCCAGCGCCAGGGCGGCGTCGGCCGTGGCCTCGGCCGCGTGGTCCTCCCCCGCGGACGCGTGATCCTTGCCCGCGGTCGCGTGATCCTTGCCCGCGGTCGCGCGGTCCTTGCCCGCGGACGCGCGGTCCTCGCCCGCGGCCAGCGCCAGCGCCCGCGCGCCCACCTGGGACGTGAGGGCCTCGTCGGGGGCCTCGGCGAGAAGCTGCAGCAAAACCTGGCGCTCGGCGAGCGCCGCGGCCGTCTCCAACCGCGCGGCCAGGCCGGCCACCGCGGCCTTGGGCCGGGTCCCCAGCAGGCGCTGCAAGGCCATGCGCGCCCGGGCCGCCTCCGTGGGCAGGGCCGCCGGGCCGAGACAGGAGGCGAGCACCCGGGCAGAAGCGGCGGGGGCCTGCTCGAGGTGGCGCAGCGCCAGCGAGAGCGCCCGGGCGCGCAGGGCCGGGACCTGCGGGTCCAGCGCCTGCGCCGCGAGGGCCACGGCGCGCCGCGGGCCAAAGGGCAGCGGCGCTCGCAGCACCGCGAGCCGGACATCCGGGTCCTTGTCCCGGGCGGCCCGGCCGAGGGCGGCCCGGTAGGCCCCGGGATGACGCACGGTGACCTGCCGCATGGCCCGCACCGCCCGCCGACGCACCGCGGCCGAGGGATCGCGCAGCGCGGCCTCGAGCAACTCCCGCGCGGGCCCCTTCCCCTTGGCGACCCAGCCGGCGAGCCGCAGAGCGGCGAAGCGGCCCCCCCGCGAAGCCGCGGCCGCCTGACCGAGCAGGCGCCAGCCCGCCTCCGGCTCCCCCAGCATAACGTGCACCACGCCCCGGGGCCGGGGCCGCAGCCGCTTGCGCACCTGGGCGAACCACGCGGGCCAGCGGCCCGCGCGGGCCGAGACGCGGCCGCGACGCTCGGCCAGACGCGCCCCCTCGCCCGGCTGCAGCGCGTGCTGCGACAGCCCCGTGTCCAGCAGCACGGCGCTCACCGGCGGGTCGTGCTCCAAGAGGGTGAATCGAGCGAGGTCGGAGTCACCGCGACGCAGCACCACCGTCCGCCCGGCGTCCCGGGCGGCGCCCGAAAGCCCGAGGTGATAGCCCTGCCCCGCGCGTGCGTAGAGCCAGAGCTGGCCGCCGGCCACCACGCCCAGCCCGAGCAGCAAGAGCCCGATCCACAAAAGCGCGCTTTTGCGCAGCAGGCGGCGCTCCTCGGCGCCGGGCGCCACCGCCCCCCGGGCGCGCCACAGCTCCCGGGGCCGCAGCGGCCCGCCGGCCACCAGGCGCTTGCGCAGCGCCAGGCGGGCCCCGAGCCGGCGGGCCCGCAGCCGCCCGTCGTGCTCGCGCACCAGGGGGACCAGCGCGGGCTGCGCCAGCCGGACCGACGCCCCGTCTTCTTCGGCGCCCTCCTGTCGTCCGGCGCCGCCCTGTCGTCCGGCGCCCTCCTGTCGTTCGGCGCCCTCCTGTCGCTCGAGCAGGGCGTGGCGCGCAAAGACCTGCAAGACCGCGTCGAGCCGCTCCGCGGGCAGCCCCACCTCCTGGCGCAGCGTCTCGGGGGAGACCCAGCCCGGCGCCCCGGCGCGCCGGTCCGCCAGGGCCGACAGCACGCGCAGCGCCGGGCGTCCGCCGGCCTGTTCGAGCCGCGCGCCCAGCCACTCGGCCTGCAGCACCGTCGCCCCCCCGGCGCGCCGGTACCGCTTGGCCGTGAGGTCGCGCCGCTCGATGGCGCGGGTGACGGCGAGCTGCAAATCGAGGGGCAGCGTGGTGCCGGTGCCGGCGCCGGCGCCGACACCAGCGCCGGTGACGGCGCCCACACCAGCGCCAGCGCCAGCGCCGGTGAGATCCTGCGCCATGATCTTGGAGAGACCGGCTTCGAAATAGAGCCCGGAGGCCAGCGCGCCCTCCTCGATGGCGGTCTCTGCCTCCGCGGGGCCCAGGGTGTCGAGCCGAAAGCGGGCCGCGGGCGGCACGACGCGCTCCAGGCGCTTTTCCACCTCGGCCAGCCGATGGTACGCGCCGCTGTCGATGCACAGCAAAAGCCGCACGGCCGGAGTCTCGGTGCCCTCGCTCGCCGCGTCTGCTCGCAGGAGCCCGCGGGCCACCTCCACCAGCGGCTCCAGGCCGTCGCCGTCGAGCCGATCGGGGAGGTGATCGAACATCACCACCACCCCCTCGGGGAACCGCTTGCCCACCCGCAGGGCGTAGGCCACCGGGTCCTCCTCGGCCCGCGGCGGGCTCGCGCTGATCTGGAACACCGCCTTTTTGAGGGCTTCGTGCGGATCCTGCGTCCCGCCCACGTACACCGGCAAAAAGCCGCTGCGCTCGAGCCGGGGTCCGAGCCCGGCGCGCAGCAGGGAGGTCTTGCCCACGCCGTGGGTCCCGAACAGCACCCCCAGGGTAAACTCCGGGGAGTCGATCAGCCGCAGCAGCGCGTCCAGGTCCTGGCGTCGCCCGAAAAACAGCTCGGCGTCCCGGCGGCCAAAGGGCCGCACGCCCCGAAAGGGCTCGCCGCGCCCGTCGGTGGGATCGCCTGCCGGCGCCCGGGAGTCGCGCTGCTCGCTGGACATCGGGACCATCATCTTCGCTTGGATCCCCCACGCTACCCGATTCGATACCGGGGCCCGCTCCCTGGTTCGATACCGAGGCCGACCTCCGGCTCGATACCCGGGCTCGCAACGGGTCCCATTATAGTCGGATTCCGCGACTTCGATAGCCGGGATCTGCATCGGGTCCCACCCCCCTCGCCGACCGCTCCCCCGGCCGCCACCCGGCTGCGTTGGACCCGGGCCTGTGGTAGGCTCCCGGCGGTGGCCCGGAGCGCAGACCAGCGCCCAGCCGGCCCGGTGGACCTCGGATGCGGGGCGTTCGGGGCGTTCGGGGCGCTCGGGGCGTTCGGGACGTTCGGGGCGCTCGGGGTGTTCGGGCGACCGCCGGGACGTGGGTCCCGGATACCCGTGGGTGGTCTCATGTCCGATGTGCCCTTCATACCGACCCGGCCGCTTCACCGCGCCGTGCGCGATCTGCTGCACGAGGACCTGCTTGAAGCGGACGCCGATCCGACATCCACGAGCGCCGCGGACCGGGACCTTACCGCCCCCCTGCGACCCTGCCTGGTGGCCAACGCCCCGCGCGTGGGCCGGGCCTTGCGCCGCAGCGGCCACGCGGTGACCCACTGGCAGGTCACCCCGGAGCCGGCCTCCCCTGCCGCCGGCGGGTCCCAAGGCCCGGCCCCGGACCCTGCCCACGACGACAACCCGACAGACGACAATCCGACAGACGACGTCCAAGGTCCTGCCGTCTACCGCGGTCCGCTCTCCCAGCCGCCCCCCGACCTGGCTGGCTACCACGCCCTGGTGCTGCTGGGGGTGCTGCGCCGAAGCCCGGCGCCCGCGGCCGCCCTGCGCCGGCTCGTGCGCGCGGCGCGCCCCGGCGCCCGGGTGTGCGTGGTCGAGCCGGCGTCTCCCAGCACGGCGGGACGGGTGCTCTCGCGCTGGCTGCAGCGCCTGCTGCGGCGCCCCTTCGCGCTGGACCCGGTGGATCTCGGCGTGATCTGTCTCGGCAGCGGCCTGAGCGGGCTGCGGCAGGTCTGGCCGCAGGGCCTGCGGTCGCTGGTGATGACCCACGGCCGCGTCCACCCCCTCGCAGAAACCTTGTTGGGTGCCCCGGATGCGCCGGATGCGCCAGATGCGCCAGATGCGTCGGATGCGCCGGATGCGTCGGATGCGTCGGATGCGCCGGATGCGTCGGATGCGTCGGATGCGTCGGATGCGTCGGATGCGTCGGATGCGTCGGATG
>CAYFWA010000132.1:0-6419 GCA_964346625.1 uncultured Myxococcales bacterium | reverse complement strand
GTCGGATGCGTCGGATGCGTCGGATGTGTCGGATGTGTCGGATGTGTCGGATGTGTCGGATGTGTCGGATGCGTCGGATGCGTCGGATGTGTCGGATGTGTCGGATGTGTCGGATGTGTCGGATGTGTCGGATGCGTCGGATGCGTCGGATGTGTCGGATGCGCCAGATGCGCCAGATGCGCCAGATGCGCCAGATGCGCCAGATGCGCCAGATGCGCCGCCCTGACGCAAAGCGAGAGCGGAAACCAGGCGGCGCAGGCGAAGGATCCCGCGCCGCGCCGCGCCCCGAAGCCCCGGGTATGGGTGATACCGTGACGCGGCAGGCCGCCCCGGCCAAGCTCAACCTCTGGCTCCGGGTGCGCGGCCGCCGCCCCGATGGGCTGCACGAGCTGCAATCGCTGGTGGTGCCGCTGGACTGGGGCGACGAGGTCACGGTGGCGGTGGCGCTCGAGGCCGCGCCGGGTCCCGCCGCGGACCCGGACCCGAACGCGGACGTGCGCGGTGAGGACGAGGTGCGTGACCAGCCCACCGGGCGCGGCCAGAACGACGTGCGCTGCGTTTGCCCAGCCGCGCCGGAGCTGCAGGGTCCGGCCAACCTCGCCGCCCGCGCCGCCGAGGCCCTTTTGGCCCACCACCCCGGGCGCTGGCGCTGCCGCATCCACCTCCGCAAGCGCATCCCGGTGGCCGCCGGGCTCGGCGGCGGCTCCGCCGACGCCGCGGCCACCCTGCGGGCCCTCGCGAGGCTGCTCGCCCGGCGAGGATCGGCCCCCCACGCCGACGCCCCGGCGCTGTCCGAGCTCGCGGCCTTCCTGGGCGCCGACGTGCCGGTGTGCCTGCGCGGGGTCCCTGCGTGGGTGGCGGGCTGGGGCCAGCTCGTCACGCCCGCCCCCGCCCTGCCCCCCTTTGCCTTGTGCCTGATCCATCCCCCGGTGCAGATCCCCACTCGGAGCGTGTTCGCGGCCCTGGACGCCCCACCGCTGGGCTCCCCGGACCCCGTGGCGCCGACTGCCCCCCGTTCCTTGGAGCAGGTCTGCCGCCTCGTGCACAATGACCTCTGGCCCACGGTGCGCAGTCTCTACCCCGACCTCGCGGCACCCTGGGCGGCCCTGGCCCGCCGACGTCCCCTCGCCCAAGCCCTATCGGGCTCGGGTCCCACCCTGTTCGGGATCTTCGCGGATCGGCCACAGGCCCGGGTCGCGGCCGCGGCCCTGCGAAAAGAGGGGCTTTCCGCCCGGGCCTGCCAGCCCGCAGATGTCCTGGATCCACCCGATCCCCACGTGGAGTGACTGAGGTGGTGACTGAGGTGGTGACTGAGGTGGTGACTGAGGTGGCGACTGGCTCCCCCCCCCCGACGACCGATCCCGCTCAGGGGGTCCGCCGTATCCCGAGATCGTCAGGCTTGACAGCTCTGTCCCAGTGGCTATTTTACACAGCGTCTGTTCAACGCTGGCCGAGGGAGCTCGATACGAGAAGAGCTCCAACTTTTGTGACTTTACGGCCAGGGGAGGTATCGAGATGCCGATCTACGAGTATGGATGCCCGAGCTGCGGCGCCGAGCTGGAAGTCTGGCAGAAGATCTCCGAGAAGCCTCGGAAAAAGTGCCCCGAGTGCGGCGGGATGAAGCTCGCGCGGTTGATCTCGAACACCAGCTTCCACCTCAAGGGCAGCGGCTGGTACGTCACCGACTACGCCAACAAGGGCAAGCCTGGCGCGTCGAGCTCGGATGCCAAGGGCAACTCCAAGGGCAACTCCAAGGGCAACTCCAAGGGCAACGAGACGAGCACGTCGGACAAGGACAAAAAGGGCGCCTCCAAGGACAAAAAGAGCGCCTCCAGCAAGGACTGAGCCCGACTGAGCCCGACTGAGCCCGACCGAGCCCGCGACCGGGCCATCCGGAGCGCATCGGCACCGGGCCCGCGACTCCCCTGCACACCCTCGCCCGAGGGCGCGCATCCCAGGCGCTCCGGTCGGCGCCCTAGGATCACCACACCCTGAAGACGGTTCCCCGCTTCCCCGGTCTCCCCGTCTCCCTGTCTTTCTGGCGACCACAAGGCACGGCTGCACAACGCCGTCGGTCTCTGCTATGCTCCCGGCGACCCGGAGGTCCGATGCAAGCTCCGACGAATGCTCCGACGAATGCTCCGACGAATGCTCCGATGAACGCTCCGATGAACGCTCCGATGAACGCTCCGATGAACGCTCCGATGAACGCTCCGATGAACGCCCGCTTTACGCTGCTGCTCGCGCTCGTCACCGGCGCCCTGCTCGCCGTTGGCGGGGTCGGCTGTGGCCCCTCGTCCGACGCGCACCACCCGCGCACCGCCCTCGACCGCTACGTGCGCGCCATCCGCGCCAACAATCCGCGGGCCGCCTACGAGCTTCTATCCAAGAAGGTCAAAAGCCGCATCAGCTTCCAGGCCTTCGCGCGCAAATGGCGAAAGAGCTATCCGGAGCTCGAGCTGCAGGCCGAGGCCATCGCCAAGAAACGCGCCGAGGACGAGGCCTACGAGATTCGGGCGCGCCTCGACGTGGGCTCGCAGCGCAAGGTGACCCTGGCGTATCAAAAGGACCGGTGGAAGATCCTCGGCGGCGTGGGCAGCGGCTTCGCCTCCAACTCCCCGCGCGAGGCGGTGCTCGCCCTGGTGCACGCCCTGGAAAACCGGAACTTCAACGCGTTTCTCAAGCTGCTGTCCAAACCCAAGCGCGAGAAGTTCCTACGCGCGCTCAACCTCCGGCTCGACAAGCTCAAGGCCAACCTCGACCGCGAGTTCGAGATCACGGGCAACCGCGCCCGTCTCCAGTACGACCCCCAGTACTGGATCATGCTCGTCAAGGAAGACGGCGTCTGGCGCATCGTGGAATTCAATTAAAGCCGCATTTCCAACAGAAAACCAGAGAAAAACGAGCTCAACCCCCTGGATTCACATCGGAATCGGTCTTTTTTGACCCCTGTTCGAGGGGCGTGGTACCACGGAAATCAGGAGTGTTTTTGCGCACTCGAGGTACCACCATGGATACGACACAACGATCGGAGGACACCCCTCGCCGGAAGGTGGAGCTGGAGGTCGACTGCGCCACCGAGGACATGAGCGAGCCCGTGACGCTCACCACCGGAGACATCGGTGCCGGGGGGCTGTTCATCGCCACCGACCATCCGCTGGACATCGGCGAGCGCTTCGGCTGCCGCTTCGACCTCGGAGATGCCCGGCCCATCCTCGCCGAGTGCGAGGTGGCCTGGGTGCGCACCGGGCCCCCGCAGGTGGAGCCATCACCGGGGATGGGCGTGCGCTTCGTGGCCCTGGAGCCCGAGGACATCCAGCGGCTGCGCGGCTGGATCACCGGCGATCACGCGGGCGCGTCCGTGCTGGACGTGGAGGCCCTCGAGCAGGGAGACATCCCGCGGGTGAGCTTCCAGATCGAGGGGCTGGGTCAGCAGGTGCCCGGCGAGTTCCGGGCCATGTCCGACGACGGCATGAGCGCGGTGGCGGAGCTGCCCTTTCTCAAGGTGGGCTCGGCCGTCCAGGTCACCGTGGACGAGCCCGGCGACGGCCCCCGGGTGGGGCGCATCGCCTGGCTGGTGATGGAGGAGTCCGAGCAGCAGGACGCCGAGACGCCGCGGATCCGGCTGGGCATCCACTTCGACCCCAGCGCGGAGACGGCGCTGGGAGCGCCCGCGGCCGCCAGCGCGATGGCGCCCGCGGCCGGGACCGGGCCCGGGGCCGGGACCTTCACGCCGGGCGCGCCGCGCGATTGCGATCCGGACCCCTTCTCGGAGGCGACGCCGGAGCCGGTACCCCTGACCCGGGCCAAGGGCGCCGCGCCGCTGGATCCCTCGCTGCCCCTGACCGCTCCCATGAACGAGCCCATGCGCGTTCCCATGCGCGATCGCCCGTGCGATCCCAGCAGCGATCACTCGAGCGATCCCAGGAGCAACCCCAGCTCGGCGATGGATCCCAGCGCCTCGCCCGATCCGCTGCTGCAGACCGACTTTGCACCCAGCCGGCCCATGCCCGCCCTGACGCCCTGGGACGTCGGCGGCGCGGCCGCGCCCAAACAGCGCGGCCGCCAGGGCCAGGGCGGCCCGGCGCGGCGGCGGCGGATGCGCGGCCGCCAAAAGCGCATCCCCATCGACGTGCGTCACTTCTGGGAGGTGGCCCGGGACCGGGCCGGCCGTCACCCGCGCGTCGCCATGGCCGTGGGCGCGGGCAGCGGCTTGTTGCTGGTGGCGCTGGTTAGCGCGCTGGCCTTCGGCGGCTCCTCGTCGTCCGACGCCGCGAGCAAAAAGAAGGCCGCGGCCAAGCAGGCCACGGCCACGGCCACGGCCACCGACCGCGACACCGACACCGCCATCGCCGGGGTCCAGTCGGGCGCTCCCGGGGCCGGTGCGCCTTCGGCGGGGAATGCCCCCGGCGCGCCGAGCGGCCCGCAGGCCGCACCGCCGCTGCCCGGCATGGGCGCCGGAGGGCGCGCGGTGCTGCGCAGCGGCCCGGGCGCCCACGCCGACCCGTCCAAGGTGCTGGCCGAGGGAGACAAGCCCGAGCGCGAGAAGCTGCTGAAGGATCCCGAGCAGAAAGAGGAGAAGGTGCCCAAGCGCATCCACACCTACAAGCTCGGTCGAAAGTTCGTGGTGAAGCTGCCCCTGAAGGCCAAGCCCAAGCGCGTGAAGCACTATTTCCTGGCCAACCCCGACGGCGCGGTGGTAGACGCCAAGGGGGACTCGCTTTTGCGCCCGGGCCGCTACAAGGTCAAGGACGCGCGGATCCGGTTCGTGAAGGTGCTCAAGCGAAGCGGCGCCACCCGCTTCATCGTCTACTACGGCAAGGTCCGCGATCCCAAGATCCGCCTGATGCCCACCAAGGAGGGCGTCAACTTCGTGCTCACCTCCAAGCGCGCCCGCCGGCGCCACGCCCGCCGCTCCAAGGCGCGTAAGGCGCGCAAGGCCCGACGCGGGCGCCGGGTGGCGCGCAAGGCCCGCGGCCGCAAGCTCAAGCGCCGCGCCGCGCCGCGCCGGACCCGCCACCGCCCGCGGCTGCGCCGGCGCCGCCCCGCCCCCATCGCCGACGCGACGCAGGATTAGACCGCAGCCCGGCGCCAACGCAACGACGTCGGCTCTCGTGGGCTCTTTTCCGCCGGGCGTCGGCCCCCTGGGCTCCCTTCCGCCGGGCGTCGGCCCCCTGGGCTCCCCTTCGCCGGTTTTCGCGATCCCGTCTCGCCTGATACAATGAATCCTGCGCGCCCGGGTGGCGGCCGAGAACGAGCCGCGCCCGCGAAGGCGCGCCGCCGGGAGGATTGGAGGGGATGCGCCAGCACCAGCCCGTGGAAACCCTGGCCGAGACCGTGCGCGCCCTGGTGGCGGCCGAAGACGAGCCGCGCGCCTTCGAGGTCGCTCTGGACGCCGCCATGGCGGCCGCGGGCGCCGACATGGGGGCCGTGTTCCGCCCGGCGGGCCTGTCGCTACGAATGGCCGTGAGCCGCAACCTGCCCCACGAGCTGCGCCGCCGCCCACCCCTGCTCGATGCCCGGGCCTGGTCCGCGCGAACCTTCGTGCAGGCCCACGGCCAGGAGCCGGTGGGCGCGCCGCTGCACGAGGCCGCCCCGCTGCAGGCGATCCCCACCTGGGCCACGGCGCCGGCCGCGCCCCGGGGTCGGGTCCACGGCCTGCTGCTCATCGCCTCGCGGGACCTGGTGGGCTTTCCTCCCCAGGCGCTGGCCCACCTGGAGATCACCGCCACCGTGCTCGGGCTGGCCCTGGCCGCGCCCGCGCCACCGGCGCCCGGCGGCGGCCCACCGCCCGCGCCCACCCAGGTCTCGGGCCGGCCCACGCCGTCGCGCGGGCCGACCTGACCCGCGGCGCCGCGGCGCCGCGCCCACCGCGCAACACCGCGCCCACCCAGCTCTCGAGCCCGCCTGCGCCGTCGCGAGGCCCGGCCCGGCCCGACCTGCGGCGCTGCGGCGCCGCGCCGTCCGCGCTTCGCCATCCACCAGTGGCCCGACGGGCCCGACGGGCCCGACAGCCCCCTCTGGGTAGACGACGCCCTACTCGATCGAGGATACCTGGTCGAGGCGGGTCACCCACGCGTCCAGCGCCCGGGAAAGCGGCTTGAGCAGGGCGCGGCACCGAGACACAGACAGCGCTGCCTGCCCCGCCGCCTGCACCTTTCGCGCGGTCTTCGGCAGCGCGGCGAGCACCGCGTCCAGGGCGCGGAGCTGGGCGTTCCACCGCTTCTGGCGCGCGGGGCATTTCGGCCCCTGACCACAGACCAGGGCGCGGGCGCGGGCCCGCAGCCGCCACAGCCGCTGGCCGAGCTGGGCCGCCTCCACGCCGAAGCGCACGCGCCCGGCGCTCAGCGGGTGGAAGGGGCCAGACGAGCCAGGCTCTGGGCGGGGCTCGGTGGCAAGGCGTCGGGGCTCGGTGGCAG
>CAYFWA010000131.1:8153-11850 GCA_964346625.1 uncultured Myxococcales bacterium | reverse complement strand
GCGAGGCGGGCGGCGCGGGCGTGGGCGAGGCGGGCGGCGCGGGCGTGGGCGAGGCTGCGGCCGTAAGCAAGGGCGAGGCCGGGGCCGAGGCGATCGGCGCCGTTGCCGAGCGGGGCGAGCGAGGGGAGCGAGGCGAAAAAGGCGAGGGAGGCGAGCGGGGCGAGCGAGGGGAGCGAGGCGAAAAAGGCGAGGGAGGCGAGCGGGGCGAGCGAGGGGAGCGAGGCGAGGAAGGCGAGGGAGGCGAGCGGGGCGAGCGAGGGGAGCGAGGGGAGCGAGGTGAATGGGAGGCGCACGAGGGGGTCGAGGCGGCGCTCGAGGAGGCGGCGCTGTTCGTGCTGGCCACCACGGCGCAGGAGCAGGGCGAGCCCGAGGAGGCGGCCTCGCGCTACGCCGCCCTGGCGCGGCTTTTCGAAGGCCGGGGACAGCGCCGCGACGCGGTGCGGGCGACCCTGTGCTGTGGGCGGCTGCTGTCCGAGGCGGAGCCGGATCAGGCCATCTCCTGGTACGAGCGCGCCCTGGCGCTGGACCCGGAGCTGCCCGAGGCGGTGGCGGCGCTTACCGGCCTGTATCGCCAGCAGGGGCGGATCTCCGAGCTGCTCCGGCTGCAGCATCGCTACCTCGCCCGGGCCACGGATCGCGGCCAGCGGCACAGGGGCCACGTCACGCTGGGACAGACCTACCTGACCCAGCTCCGCGATGCGCTGCGGGCGCGCGCCGAGTTCGAGCGGGCGGTGCGCCTCGACGACACCAGCCTGCCGGCCTGGGACGGGCTGGCCGAGGCCCACCGGCTGGCGCGGGCCTACGATCAGGAGCGCAAGGCCCTGGCGCGCGTGGCGGAGCTGTGCGCGGAGCGAGGCGATAACCCGGGACGGCAGCGGGCCCGGCTGCGCATGGCGCAGGCCTGGGCGGACGCCGATGATCTCGGCCGGGCCCTCGAGTTGACCCGCGCCGTGCTCGAGGAGCAGCCCGAGGCGCTGGACGCGCTGGAGCGGCACGCCCAGCTTGCGGCGAGCGCCGGGCAGTGGGAAAACGCCGCCGACACCCTGGAGCGGCTCTTGTCCGTGAGCGCCCTGAGCAGGCGCCGCCGCGCCGAGGTCGCCCTGGAGCTGGCGCGCATCCGGCTCGAGCGGCTCTCGGATCCGGCCGGGGCCCGGATCTTCGTGGAGGCCTCGCTGGCGGCCGAGGAGACGATCCCGGCCCTGCGGTTGGCGGTTCGCCTGGCCGAGGCGGAGGCGCGCCACATCGACCTGGTGGAGCTGCTCGAGCGGCTGGCCACGTCGCTGGCCGTCACCCGGCCCGAGCCGGCCGGGGCCCCCGCGACGGCGGATGGGGCCGCGGCGGCCGAGGCGGCGGGGTCCGCGCCGGGGCGGACGGCGGGGCGGGCGGCGGACGCCGCGCCCGAGCGCTCCGCGCCCGAGCGCTCCGCGAGTGAGCAGGCCGCGGTCGTACGGCGGCGGGCCGAGGTGCTCGCCCGGGAGCTCGATGACGTCGAGGGCGCGGCAGGGGTGCTCGAGCAGTGGATCGCGTCGCTGGACGCCGAGGAAGCCGGAGCCCGGCCGGCCGGCGGCGGACGCCCCGGGGCGCCGCCGGTGGGGCTGCGCGAGGCGCTGCGGCTCCAGAGCCAGCTCCTCGAGGAGCTGGGACGGACCCGGGCGCAGCGCGAGACCCTCGGCCGCCTCGCCGAGCTGCTGCTCGGGGGCGGGGAGGTCCCCGCGGAGCCGGAGCTGGAGCTGCTGCTCTCGCTCGGTGAGGAGTTGAGTCGGGAGGCGCGCCGCGCCCCGCCGGGGACGTCCCGGAGGGCGCAGCGGGACGAGGCGTTGCATCTGCTGCGTCGGCTGCACGCCGCCGTGCCCCAGGATCCGCGCCCGCTGATGGCCCTCACGGACCTGCTGGACGCGCCCGGAGAGCAGGCCGAGCGCGAGGGGCTGCTGGAGCGGCTCGCCCAGGTGACCGAGCGCAAGGGGGACGCCGGCCGGCAGGCCGCGGCGCTGCGGGAGCTCGGGACGCTGCGCCGCAGCCAGGGGCGGCTGCCCGAGGCCCAGGTCGCCCTGGAGGCCGCCGCGCGGCTGTCGCCGCGTGACGTCGACCTCCGCGTGGAGCTCGGCGAGGTGGCCTTCGCCCAGCAGGCCTGGGACGCGGCGGAGGAGGCCTTCCGGCAGGCCGAGGCGGTGCTGCGGGAGGCCCCCGCAGCGACGTCGGCGCCTGGCGACGAATCGTCAGCGTCGGCGCCTGGCGACGAGTCGTCAGTGTCGGCGCCTGGCGACGAATCGGCAGTGTCGGCGCCTGGCGACGAATCGTCAGCGTCGGCGGCGCCGGTATCCGGGAGGGAGGGGGCCGCGGCCCGCGTGGCGCTGCGCCTCGGCCAGCTCGCCCTGCGCGCCGATCGGCCCGACGAAGCGGTGTCCCAGTTGCAGGCGGGTCTGGGCCTCCAGGCGGCAGCGGGCGCGGGGGGCGAGGGGCCAGCAGAGGCGGTGGGACCCGCCGGCGCCCGCGCGGCCCCGGATCCCGAGCTTCGCCAGCAGGCGCACCACGCCCTGCAGGACGCCCTAGCCCGCCGGGAGCGCTGGGCCGAGGCCGCGGACGCCTTCGAGGCCGAGGCCGCCGACGGAGGGCTCTCGCTGGACGCCCGGGCGCGCGCCGCGGCGCGCTTTTCCGCTGCCGAGATCCGCCGCCGCCGCCTCGGCGACGCCGACGCGGCGCGCCGGCTCTACCGGCAGGTGTTGGCCGCTGTGCCGGAACACCTGGGCGCCCTCAACGGCCTCACCGTGCTGGCGGCGCGGGATCAGGACTGGGAGGGCGTGGCCGCGCTGCTGGAGCGCAAGCTCGAGCGCCTCGACGAGTCCGAAGAGCCCGAGCCCCTGCTCGAGGAGCTGGCCACCCTGTACGCCCAGCGGCTGGACCGCCCGCAGGCCGCGCGGGCGGCCTTCGAACGGATCCTGGAGTCCGATCCCGGGCACCGGGTGGCGCTGCGCTTCGTGGGCTGGGACGCCCTGGCCTGCGGGGATCGGGCCATCGCCCGGCAGCGCTACCAGGCTCTGCTCGCGCAGGAGCCCCCCGAGCAGCTCCCGGCCGAGGAGCTTCGTCAGGAGCGGCTCGAGGCCCACCGGGCGCTGGCCCGGATCGCGGAGCAGGACGAGGAGCGCTCCGAGGCGGCGCGGCATCTCGCCGCGGTGCTGGAGCAGGACCCGGCGGACACCGACGCCCTCGAGCGGCTCGCGCGCCTCTACGAGTCCCTCGAGCGCTGGGAGGAGCTGACCGCGGTGCTGCGGCAGCGGGCCGAGCAGGCGCGCGACGCGGGCGAGGCCGTGGGGTTGCTCTTGCGGCTGGCCGCGGTGCTCGAGGCCCGGCTGGAGGCCCCCCGGGAGGCGGCGGCGGTGTGTCGCGAGGTGCTGCGGCGCGAGCCGGCGCAGCCCGCGGCCCTGGCGCGGCTGGCGCGGCTTTTGCGGGCGCTGGACGCCGAGCCGGTGGAGCGGCGCCAGGTGCTCGAGCAGCTCCTGGAGCAAGCCTCACCGCCGCCCGGCGCTTCGGAGCTGGAGGCGCCCGGCGCTTCGGAGCCGGAGGCGCCTGGCTCGGCGGAGCCGGAGGCGCGTGCCTCCGCGCAACCGGAGGCGCGTGCCTCCGCGCAACCGGAGGCGCCTGGTGCCGCGCAACCGGAGGCGCGTGCCTCCGCGCAACCGGAGGCGCGTGCCTCCGCGCA
>CAYFWA010000131.1:5662-8053 GCA_964346625.1 uncultured Myxococcales bacterium | reverse complement strand
GCGTGCCTCCGCGCAACCGGAGGCGCGTGCCTCCGCGCAACCGGAGGCGCGTGCCTCCGCGCAACCGGAGGCGCGTGCCGCCTTCGACGTCCCACCTCCCCGCGCCGAGCTGCTGGTGGAGCTCGGCCTGCTTTTGCGCGACGAGCTCGGCGTGCCCCAGGCGGGCACCGAGCATCTGCGGCAGGCCCTCGCGCTGGGCTACGACGACCCGCGGCTGCACCGGGCCCTGGCGCGCAGCGCCCGGGAGGACCAGGCCCCGGCTGCCCTCGCCGAAGCGCTGGAGCGGCTCGTGGAGGCCACCGACGACGAGGACGAGCGCGCCGCGGCCCGGGAGGAGCTCGCCCGGCTGCGCCTGGAGGCCCTGGATGACGCCGAGGGCGCCGCGGCCGCGCTGGAGCGTCTCTCCCTCACGCAGCGCTCCCCGGCCACCGTGGAGCTGGCGGCGCGGATCCACGCCGCCCGGCAGGCGTGGGGCGAGGCCTTGGCCGCGCGGGCCGAGCTCGCCCGCCTGGCCCGGGAGGTGGGGGATCGCGAGACCGAGCGCGAGGCCCTCGAGGCGCAGCTCGGCCTGGCGGCCGACGCGCTGCAGGACGACGCCGCGGTGGAGGAGGCCGCGCGCCGGCTGCTGGAGCTGGAGCCGGCGCATCGCGCGGCCCTGCAGCGGTTGGCCGAGGTCGCTCGCCGCCGCCGTCGGGGCAGCGGGTTGCTGCAGGTCCTGGATCAGCAGATCGCGCACCTGGCGCCGGAGCCCGAGCGGGCGGTGGAGGCCGCCGAGCGGCTCACCCGCGCCGTCGCCCTGTGCCTGGCCATGGGCGACCCGGCCGCGGCGGCCGCCCGCTGTCAGCGGGCGCTGGAGCTCGACCCCGAAAACGGCGAGGCGCGGCTGCGGTGGGCCGAGGCCGCCGCGGCGCAGCAGGCCTTCGCCGAGGCGGCTGACATCCTGCAGGAGCTCGCGCGGCGGCTGGGCCGGCGGGCGGGCGCAGAGGACGCCGTGGAGGAGGGAACCCCGGAGGTTCCCGACGGCGAGCTCGGGTCGCGCGTCTTCGTGGGGGGGCTGCACCGGGCGGTGGGGGAGCTGGCCGAGCGGCGGCTCCTGGATCCGGTGCGAGCCCGGCGGGCCTACCGCGCCGCGGCGGGCCTGCTCGGGGGGGGCGCCCGGGAGGCGGTGCTGCACGACTGGGCGCGCAGCGCGGCCGCCGAGGGGGGCTGGAGCGAGGTGGCCGAGGTCTACGAGCGCCTGCGCAAGCTGCGCACGCGTCCGCTGGACGCGGTGCAGCTCGCCGAGGCCTACGAGCACCTGGGGCGGGTGGATGACGCCCTGCGGGTGCTGCGCGACGCTCCGCCGCTCGGCGCCGCGGACCTGGCCATCGATCCGGACGGCGAGGCCCTCGCCGAGACGGTGCGGACCCGGATGCGGGAGCTGCTCGGCGCCGCCGGGCGCTTCGGGGAGCTGGCCCGCACCCTGGAGGAGGACGCCCGCCGGACCGGCGATCCCACGCGGCGCCGGGCGCTGCTGTTGGAGGCGGCGGAGCACTTCCAGAGCGGCGCCGGGGAGGGGGCCCGGGCGCAGCGGTGTCTGCTCGGGGTGCTGCAGGAGGACCCACTGAGCCTGCCGGCGGTGCACGGGCTGCTGTCTCGGCTCGAGGCGTCCCATCCGGGCGAGGCGGTGTCCCAGGCGCTGCAGCGCGCCGCCGAGGCGGCCATGGCCGGCGTGGTCGTCCCGGAGGCCCGCGCGGCGAGCGAGGCGAGGGGCGCGGTGGATGAGGCGGCGGACGCGGTGGACGCGGCGGACGCGCCGACGGACGCGGCGGACGCGGCGGACGCGGCGGACGCGGCGGACGCGCCGACGGACGCGGCGGACGCGGCGGACGCGGCGGACGCGGTGGACGCGCCGACGGACGCGGCGGACGCGCCGGACGCGCCGGGCGAGGCGACCGGGGAGGCGGGCCCCGAGGGCGGCGTCGAGGGTCCTCGCGGCGAGGAGGTAGAGGCGCGGGCAGAGCTTCTGTCAGCCCTGGCCGCCCATCGGCTCGACGCGGATCCGGCCGACCCGCGGGCGCTGCGATGGCTCGGCGCCGCGGTGTCGCTGGCCCCCTACCGCGTGGCCGAGCTCGAGCGGCTGCTCGCGCACCTGGAGGCCGCCGGGCAGCCGGAGGCGGTGGTACGCCATCTCGAGGCGGCGCTGTCGCACGAGCGGCTGCCGTCGGGCTGGCGCGCGCCGCTGCGGCTGCGCCTCGCCCGAGCCCACGCCGGCCCCCTCGACGACCCGGCCACCGCCCTCGCGGTGCTGCGCGAGGAGCCGCCACCCGAGCTCGAGCCCGAGCGGACACTGGCACCGGAGCCGGAGCCGGAATCGGAGCCGGAGCCGGAATCGGAGTCGGAATCGGAGCC
>CAYFWA010000131.1:0-5562 GCA_964346625.1 uncultured Myxococcales bacterium | reverse complement strand
CGGAGCCGGAGCCGGAATCGGAGCCGGAGCCGGAATCGGAGTCGGAATCGGAGCCGGCGCTGCCTGCAGCCGATCCCGAGCTGTTGCGGGAGTGGTTGGCGTTGGAGGCGGAGCTGCTCGAGCGCCTGGGTCGGCTCGAGGAGGCCCAGCTCGCCCTGCAGCAGCTCGCGGCCCGCCAGACCGATCCGCTCGCGACGTTGCAGCGGGCGGTGGAGCTGGCCGAACGTCGGGCCGACCTGCCGGCCGCAGTGCGGCTGCGCTGGCAGCAGATGGAGGCCGCGCCCGCCGCGTCCACGGCGCAGCAGCGATCCTGGCTGGAGTCCATCGTCGCCTGGAGCCAAGAGGCGGGCGACGCCGCGAGCGGGATCCGCGCGCTTCGAGGCCTGGTGGGCCTGGCCGCGGATTCCCCGGAGCGCACCGAGCGGCTGCTCGGCCTGTCGCGCGCCCAGGCGAGCGAGCAGCGGTTCATCGAGGCGCTGGACACCCTGGAGCAGGCCGCGCAGCAGGCCCCCACGTCGGTGCCCATTCACCGGGAGCGGGCGCGGGTGGCCCGCCAGCTCGAGGACCTGGAGGCCGCGCGGGTGGCCCTGGCCACGGCCCACGATCTGCTGCCCGAGGCCGAGCGCGAGGCCCGGGCCGAGGTGTCGCTGGAGCGCTGTGACGTGGAGCTCGTCCTGGCCGGGGATCGCGCCCTGGCGCGGCGCTACGCCCGCCAAGCCGCCGAGGAGACCCGTCAGGCCGACGACAAGGCTCGGGCGTTGCGGTGCGCCCGCACCCTCGCCGCCGAGCTCGAGGATCCGACCCAGGAGGAGGAGGCTCTGCGCGCCATCCACGCCCTGGGCATGGCCGAGCCGGAGGAGCTCCACCGGCTCGCCGCCCTGTGCGAGCGGCGGGCCGCCTGGTCGGAGGCCCTGGAGATCCACGAGCAGCTCCGGGAGCGGAGCCCCGAGGATCCAGCGGTGCGCGAGCGGCTGGCCGCGGCCCTGCGGGCCACGGGCCAGCGCGACCGCGCCTCGCAGGAGTGGATCGCCGCGGCCGAGCGGTGGGTCGCACGCGACGCGCACGGGGCCGCGGCCTTCGCCTATCAGGAGGCCGCCGCGCTGCGGCTCGCCCAGGACGCCGAGGACGAGGAGGCCCGGGGGCTGCTTGTGTGCGCGGTGCGGCACGATCCGCACCGCGACGAGGCCTTCGAGCGGGCCGCGAAGCTGTGCCGGCAGGCCGGAGAGCACGAGGCGCTCATCGAGGTGCTCACGCTGCGGCTCGCGGCGTTGGATCCGCCGGCGCAGCAGGCGGCCTACAAGAAGCTGGCGCGCGTGGCCCACGACGAGCTGGAGCAGCCCGACCGGGCGGCCACGTACCTGGCCCTCGGCCTGGCGGCCGGCGGGGACGAGCCGGAGCTGCTGTCGGCCCTGGTGCTTTATCACGCCGAGCGCCAGGAGTGGGTGGTGGCCCTCGACTATGGCCAGCGGCTGGACGCGGTGGGGGGGCCGCCGCCGGAGCTGAGCCACGAGGTGCACGGCCAGCTCGCCGACGGGGCCCTGGTCCGGGAGGACCGGGAGGCGGCGCGCCTGCATCTGCGGCGAGCCCTCGCGGCGGACCCCACGGACGCTGCGCTGCGGCAGCGGCTGGAGCAGCTCCTGGTGGAGGACGGCGAGCACGCCGCGCTGCGCACCTGGCTCATCGAGCGCGCGGTGCAGGAGGAGGGTGCGGAGCGCGCGCGCACTTTGGCGCGGGCGGCGGCCCTGAGCGCCGGGGAGCTGCAGGAGCCGGCCGAGAGCGAGCGGCTGTATCAGGAGGCGCTGGAGGCGGACCCGGAGGCCGACGACATCCGCGACGAGCTGGTGGAGCTGCTGACCCACCGGGAGCGTTGGCGCGCCCTGTTCGAGCAGCTCCAGCTCTGCTGGCAGCGCCGCCGCGGACCCCAGCGGGCGGCGGTGGCGGATCGGCTGGCCGAGCTGGCCGAGCAGCGGCTCGCCGAGCCCGAGACCGCCCAGCACTACCGCCGCCAGGCGCTGCGGGATGCGCCGGCCGACGTTCGGCGGCTGCGGGCCCTGGTGGACCTGCTGGCCTCCCAGCAGCAGTGGACCGCGCTGGTGGAGCTGATCGAGGAGGCGGTGGACACCATGGTGCTCGACGCCGACTCGGCGGCGGGCTTTTACGCCCTGCTGGGCCGCAGCTACCTCGAGAAGCTCGAGCGCCCGGACCAGGCCCTGGCGGTGTTCGAGCGCGCCCGGACCCGGGGCGCCCTCACCCCGCGCAGCGGCGACCTGCTGGCCGAGCTCTACGAGTCTTCGGGGCGCCTGACCGACCTGGCGGCCCTGCTCGAGGAGCTGGCCGAGCGCACCGAAGAGGACGCTCGTCGCCAGCGGTTGCTGGTGCGACGGGCTCGGCTGCTGGCGGATCACCTCGGACGACCGGCCGAAGCGGCCGAGGTGCTGCTGGGGCTGTTTCGGGTGGACCCCACCCGGCGCCGCAAGCTCGGTCGCATGGCCCGCAAGCTGCTGCAGCAGGCGCGCTTGCCCGAGGACGCCCTGCGGGTGTTGCAGGAGGAGCTCGCGGTGGCCCCCGACGCCGAGCGGCCGGAGCTGTATCTGGAGCGGGGGGACGTGCTGCAGGAAAAGCTGGGCCGCGCCGAGGACGCCCTGGCGTCCTATCTCAAGGTGCTGGAGCTGTCGCCGGGCCACCCGCCGGCGCATCAGCGGGTGGCGGTGATGCTCTTTGCCGGCGGCGAGCTGGAGCGGGCGCTGCTCCACGTCGAGACGGCCCTACGCGGCGGGGAGGAGGCGCTGCAGATCGAGGCCCACAAGCTCGCCGGGCAGATCTGCGACGAGCTGGACCGCACGGCAGACGCCATCGCCCACCTGGAGGCGGCCGCCCGGTTGGATCCCACGGACCTGGAGACCATCCGCCAGCTCGCCCACCTGTACACCGCCTCGGGCCAGTGGGAGGCGCTGGCCGAGAACATGGCCCGCGAGCTCGCCCTGACCGTGGAGCCGCGAGCCCGGGGGCGGCTGTGGTACCGCCGGGCCCTGGTGTATCGGGACATGCTGGACCGCGGCGGCGAGGCGTTGCGCTGTTTCCGCGAGGCGGTCAACGCCGATCCCGACAACGCCGAGGCCCTGGGGGCCCTGCGCGACTTCGCCCTGGAGCGGGGGGACTGGGAGACCTCCCTGGGCTTGCTGGATCGGCAGCTCGCCATGGAGAGCGACCCGCTGCAGCGGGCCCAGCTCTACGTGCGGCGCGCGGACCTGCTGGAGAACCGCTTGGGGCGGCTCGACGAGGCGGTGGCCGCGCTGCGCGAGGCCCTGGCGCTCACCGGCGGGGGCGACGAGCGCACCCAGCGCAAGCTGGCGCGGCTGTCGGTGGCCCGCCAGGACTGGATGGAGGCCGGCCGGATCGAGCAGCAGCTCGCCGAGGCCCAGCCGGATCCCGCCGCCCGGTCGGCGGGGCGCATGAACGCGGCCAACCTCTACGAGCGGGGGCAGGACGTAGAGGCGGCCTACGGCCTCTACCGGGCGGTGCTCGCCGATGCGCCGGCGCTGCACGTGCAGCGGGCCGCGGATCGGCTGGCCGAGCTCGCCACGGACGACGCGCAGCGCGCCGAAGTGTTGACGGAGCTCGAGGCGCGGCTGCCGGATCTGCAAGACAGCCCCCACGAGCAGGCCGTGCTGCAGCACGGCGTGAAGCTCGCCGCGGCGCTGGGGCAGCCGGAGCGCGCCGCCACCCACGCCGACGCGCTGCTGCAGCGGGACCCCACCGACCGCGTGGCCTTTTTGCACCAGCGGCGGTTGCTGGAGTCCCGGCAAAACTGGCCCGGCCTGGTCGCGCTGCTGCAGCGCCGGCTCGAGGTCGCCACACCGGAGGAGACGCTGGATCTGCTCACGGCCCTGGGTCAGCTCCAGCGCGAGCGGCTGCAGGACTACGCGGCGGCGGAGCGCACCTTCGATCAATTGCTGAGCCTGCGCCCCGACGATCTGGTGGCGCTGGATGCCCGCGCGGACCTCGCCTACCGCCGGGGAGAGTTTTTCGAGGCCCACGCGCTCTACGAGCGGCTGGGGGATCGGCAGGGCTCGCTCGACGGCGGTGAGCTGTCCTATCGCCGGGGTCGCATCGCCGAGGCGTTGGGGGAAGAGGGGGCGGCGTTGCCGCTCTACGAGCGGGCCGTAGAGCTGCGGCCGGGATACGTCCCCGCCTTGGAGGCCCTCGCGCGGCTGCGCTTGTTGGCCGGAGACCCCGAGGCGGCCCTCGGTCCCCTGCAGGCCCTCACCGAGGCGCTCGGGCCCCAGGAGCCCGAGCGCGCCCTGAGCGCTGGCCTGCAGCTCGCCCGGGTGCGCGCGGAGCTCGGCCAGCACGACCGCGCCGCCGAGGAGCTCGCGGCCCTGTCGCGCCGGCAGCCGGATCAGCCGGTGGTGCTCGAGCGGCTGGCCGAGGTGCAACGCGCGGCGCAGCGCTACGAAGAGCTGGGGCGGACCCTCGAGCGGCTGGCGCGGGACACCGCGGATCCGGCAAGGCGCGCGCGTCGGCTCCACGAGCAGGGGGAGCTGCTGCTCGAGCACCTGGAGGATCCCGACCGCGCCTCGCGCTGCTTCCGCGAGGCGGCGGACCTGGCGCCCGAGGACCCGGATCTGCTGTGGCGCCTGGTGGAGCACTACGCCCGCACCGGACGCTGGGACACGGTGCGCGGCATCAGCGAGCAGCTCCTCGGGGTGCTCACCGACGCGGGGGAGACCGCGCCCCCGGACCCCCCGTCGGCGCTCGCCCGCGAGGGCCTCGCCCGCCTGGCCTTTGCGCTGGCCTCGCTGCTGCAGGGCGGCGAAACGGCCCGGGAGGCCCCGGCGCTCATCCGACAGCCGGCGGTGCGCGAGGCGCCCGATGACGGCGCGGCGTCCCTGCTCGCGGCGCTGGGCGAGGGGCTGCACCGCGGCGGCGAGCCCGGTGCGGACCTGCGGCGCATCTTCGATCTGGTGGACTCGGCCCTGGGGCGGGCCCGGCTGCCCCGGCTGGCCGCGGCCGCCGAGCAGCTCTGCCGGGCGCACCCCGCCGATCCCGCGCTGCGCCGGCTGCTGGTCCGGCTGATCTCCCGGGTGGGAGAGGCGCCCCTCGCGGCGCACCACGAGGCGGCGCTGCGCTTCCTGGAGCCCGCGCCCGCGCCCGCGTCCGCGGCGCCCGCGCCCGACCGCCCGCGGCCGTCGGACGCGCCGCGGGGGACGCGCTCGTCGCGGATCCTCAAGGTGTACGGCCCCTCCATCTCCGACGAGGTGAAGGTGCCCCTGCGGACGCTGCTCACCGAGCTGCACCCGCCGCTGGGGCGAGTGGCCCCTCCCCTCGACCCCTCCAGCCTGGGCGCCGAGATCGACGACATCCACGGGCCCCGGCTGGCCGAGATCCTCGAGGACCTCAAGGGCGCCCTGCAGACCGGCCCGGTGGGGGCGGTGTTCGCGCGGCACCCGCGCCGCCCGGTGGAGATCCTGTACTCCCACCCCATGGTGCTGCTGGTGGATCCGGCCCTCGCGTCCCTCGCGTCCCCCGACACCCCCGACACCCCCGACACCCCCGACACCC
>CAYFWA010000130.1:1510-11866 GCA_964346625.1 uncultured Myxococcales bacterium | reverse complement strand
CCTCCGCCCCGCGCCGCGCCCGCCCCGCCCCCCGGGGTGTGGTGGGCGGCCCGGAACCGCGGGTGGTGCACGACGCGGCCTCGGCCGCCGCGGCCCTGGGCCAGCGGGTGCGCATCCGCGGCGCGGCCGCCAACGCCAAGCTGGGGGCCGTGGTACTGCGCCAGGATCTGGTGGTGTACGTGCAGGGCCAGCGCGCCTGGCCCGAAAAGCTGGTGGGCCGACGGGTGGAGGTCACCGGCGAGCTGGTGCGCACGGCGCGCTACCGCGCGCGGACGTCCCCCGCGGGCGCGGTCAGCCAGGGCACCGCCGGGGCGGTCCTGATCTTGCGAAGCCCCCGCTGGCGGCCGGTGCCCGTGCCCCGTCCGGTGGAGCCGTCGCCCCGGATCCGGCCGCGTGCGCGGCGGCGTGCCTCGCCCCCGCCACGGCGGTGATGGCCCCCGGCGCAGCGCGGCTGCGAGTCCCGCGCCCTGGGGAGCGTCTTGCTATGCGCCGTCGAGCAGGATCTTCTCGTGCTCCTCGAGCCAGGCCTGCGGATCCTGCAGGTAGGCGAGGCTGTCGGTGAGCGAGAGCCGGTGCTCGCGCTCGATCTCGGACAAAAACTGGAAAAACTGCTTCTCCTGGGGGTTTTCGCACTCCGAGGCCAGGTCCTGGTAGAACTGCTCGCCGCGGGTCTCGAAGTCCAGGGCCTTGCGCATGGCCTGCTCGTCGTCGTCGTCGTGGTCTTGGGCCGAGCCGGCCCGGACCACCAGGTTGTTGAGCGTCTCGGTGATCTGGGTTCCGGCGACCTCGATGGGCATGTCTTCGGGCCACTTGCCGTCCGCGACGAGCTTTTCGTGCAGGCCCTTGATGCGGCGCATGTGCTCCTGCTCGTCGCGTGCGAGGTTTTCGAACATCGCCTTGGCGAGCGGGTTTTTCGAGCGCTTGGCCTCGTTGAGGTAGTACTCCATCTCCGTCTGCTCGTTTTTCAGCGCCAGCTCGATGGAAGCCATCCGATCCATGTGTGTGCTCCTTGTCGGCCTCGTGTCCGGGCCCGTCGAATGGGCCACGCCACCGCCTGAGGAGCGGCGCACCCGCTGTCATGTTTCACGCCTGGGTCCCCCGCGTCAAGCCACCGGCCCGCATCGCCGATCGGCGGGGGGAGAGGGGGGCGCTTGAGCGGTCAGCGGTCAGCTTGGCGTGCCGTGGCTCAACATGGGTCCGGACAGGCGTCGGAGCAAGGCGAGCTGCCCCAGCAGCACGGCCACCGCGGGCGCCACGTCCAGCACCGGCTCGCCGAGGCGAACCGGGAGAAACCCCCGCCGCGCAAAGGTGTCCACCTCGCGCCCGATCCAGCCCCCCTCGGGCCCCACCGCCACGCGGACGATCCCGGCGGCCCGGGCCCCGGGAGGCCACCCCTGCTCCAGGGTCCGCGGGGCGCCCGGGTGCGCCAGGAGCTGGGTGCCCACCGCCGGCCGGTCCGCCAGCGCCGCGTCCAGATACGCCATCAGGCGTCGGTGGAGCCCCCAGCGCGGGACCCAGGTGGTGGCGCCCTGCTCTGCCCCCAGGCGCAGCGCGGCCTCCACCGCCTCCGGCGCCAGGGCGGGCGATTGGAAGTAGCTCTTTTGGACCCGCCAGGCGTTGACCAGCTCGAGGCGGGCCACGCCCATGGCGCCCACCACCCGCAGCACCCGACGCAGGACCTTGGGCCGCGGCACGGCCAGCACCAGCTCCACCGGGGGCGCCTCGGGGCCCGGGGCGTCCGCGGGCAGCGTCACCCGCAGCCGTATCTCCCGGAGGCTCAGGGCCTCCACCGTGGCCTGTCCGCGAGGCCCGCGGATCACGCCGACCCGCAAGGTGTCTCCCACCGCCGGGCGGATTACCTCGCGCAGGTGACGGGCGCGGCGGTCTCGCAGCCGCACCTGGCCGGCGACGATCTCCTGGGGCTCGAGCAGAAGCAGGTTCATGGCGAGACGCTTGGTGTCGGCGACGCGGGCCCGCACGCCCTCGATCCATCGCGCCGGTCCCGGCGAGTATGCTATCACGGAGAGCGAGACGAGAGGGTGAAACCGATGGCGGTCAGCACCGGTCTCGCACCCGAGAGAGGGAAACAGAACACAGGAGACCATCCATGAAGACACATCGCAAGGAGCTCTGGTTCGAGATCCCGTCGCGCCGGGGGCTCGTGAACATCACCGGCGACGTGCAGCAGGCCATCGACGAAAGCGGCGTGCAAGAGGGCCTGGTGTTGGTCAACGCCATGCACATCACCGCCAGCGTGTTCATCAACGACGACGAGCCCGGGCTGCACGAAGACTACGAGCGCTGGCTCGAACAGCTCGCGCCCCACGCCCCGACCTCGCAGTACCAGCACAACCGCACCGGCGAAGACAACGCCGATGCCCACCACAAGCGCCAGATCATGGGCCGGGAGGTGGTGTGCGCCATCACCGACGGCAAGCTCGATTTCGGCACCTGGGAGCGGATCTTCTACTATGAGTTCGACGGCCGGCGGCGCAAGCGCGCCCTGATCAAGATCATCGGCGAGTGAGCTCCGGTGGGGGGTGTAGGCTTACGCCCGGCCGCCGGAGGCGGCCGGCGGCGTCGAGCACAGGTGCGGGAAGACCTGTTACCACGCCACCCCACCGCCGAGGTGCAGCGAGAAGGTGCCGCCGGGGAAGTGGCGGCCCGGGGCGGCGTAGTGGCTGGGGAACTCGGAGGTGGAAAAGCCGTGCTTGACGTCGCCGAGCATCAGCTCGGTGGCCAGGTCGATGCGCCAGCGCCCCAGCCGCAGGCTGGCCCCGAGGTTCCAGGTGAGCTTGTGGGCGTCGGCCAGCGAGCGGGTCCGGTAGCGGTTGGGGATGGACTGGCTGTCGTAGGCCATGCCCGCCCGCAGCACGAACATCCGATGCAGGGTGAACTCGCCCCCCAGGTGCGCGGCGAAGGAGTCGCGCTGGTTGAGCTGGGTGTTGACCGCGGCCTGGCCGTAGGTCCAGCCGTCCACGTCGATGAAGATGCGGCGAAACCGGGAGTTGTCCACCCAGTCGAGCTGGGCCGCCAGCAGCACGGCGGGGTGGACCCGGGCGAACACGCCGGCGGAGACCGACTGGGGGAACGGCAGCTTCACCTGGGCGTCGAACACGATGTTGTTCGAGCTCACCGCCTCGTCGCCCGAGGCGGTGACGTCGAGGTTGGACCGGTAGACCAGGCCGAAGCCCAGCCAGGGCAGCGGCAGCACCTGGATGCCCAGCGAGTAGCCCACGCCCGCCCCGAACAGGGTGGACACGTCCGTCTCGAAGTCCGGGTCCATGGGCGGCTCGTGGCTGCAGGACAAAAGCTCCCCGCAGCCCTTGAGGGCGTTGAAAAACGCCAGGCCCAGCCGAAAGCTCGCCCCGATGAAGATCTTGTCGTGCACCTGGTAGGCGAGGGTGGGGGCGAACTCGAACAGGGCGACCTGGGTCTCGATCACCCCCTCGGTGACCTTCGCCTTGTCGAAGGACACGGCCCCGCCGAAGGAGTTGTAGACCCCCAGCCCCAAGGAGATGAAGCTGTTTTTACCCACCAGCATCCGCGCGCCCCCGGTCACCACGGGCAGCGGCGAGGGCGTCGGCTTGGCCTGCTCGATGTCGTGGCCCGGGGGGCGGTAGCGGCGCAGGATGAACGCCAGCTCCGTGCCCACGAAGATGTCGGCGGTCTCGAGCCGGGCGAGCCCGGCGGGGTTGTGCCAGATGGCCAGCGAGTCGTCGGCCACGGCGTTGTAGGCCCCGGCCATGCCCACGGCGCGGGCGCCCACGATGTTGGGTCGGGACAGGCCCCCGGCCCACGCCGGCGGGCAGACGAGCCCCAGCAGGCCCACGGCCGAAAGCAGGGCGAGCAGGCCGCGCCGGGGGGCCGATCGCAGGGGACGCGGCCGGGGAGGGGCGCAGCGGTCGGGGTGACCCGGGCGACCCGGGGCGACGGGGCGGAGCCCGCGCGGGAGCTTGGTGATCATCGGCATCCCCACCGGTCCCTCCATTCCAGGCACGAGGCGTCGGGGCAGCCGCCGTCGGGCAACCCCCCGTCGAGCTCGAGGGCGCAGTCCACGCAGCGATACTGCAGGTCGTGATAGCAGCGTTGGGGGTTGCCGTCTTCATCGGCGAAGCAGTAGTAGCCCTCCACGCCCCCGTCCAGGAGGCGGCAGGGGCCGTCGGTGGGGACGCCGCAGGATCCGGCGAGCAGCTCCCCCCCGTCGGGCTTGGCGCACATCTGCTCGGTGACGCAGTCGGCCTCGCTCCAGCAGGGGCGGTCCGTTTCGTAGTCGTCGTGCGAAAGGGGGCAGGCCACCATCTGGGAGACCACGGCCACCAGGGCGGCCCCCGAAACCGCTGACAGCACCGCGAACAGGGTCTTTTCTCGCATCAAAAGCCCACCTCCCCGGAGTAGGTCACCGCCAGCCCGCTGCCACGCTCGGTGGGAGCCACCACCAGGGGCAGGGGCCGGCCGGCGGGGTGCTCGCCGCGGCGCTCGTAGATGAACAGCACGATGGAGCCCACCAGCGCCGCCCCGGCCGCGGCGTACAGGCCGATGGCGACGTTGCCGTAGCGCTTGCCCTGCTCGCGCAGATCATCGAGCTCGGCCCGGGTGTCGGCCCGCCGGTCGCGCACCTGCTCGTACTTTTTGTTCTCCAGGGCGCCGAAGACCCCACCGGTGCCTGCGAGCACCGCCGCGAGGCCCAGGCTGACCCAACCCCAGAGGCGATAGGTGCGCTTTTTGGACTCGAGCGGCAGCAGGGGCCGGAGGGTTTTTTTCAGGCCGCGGAGCAGCCGCACGCGGGCCCGCCAGGGGTGGCGGCCCGGGGCGCTGACCTCCACCACGGCCTCGCCGCGAGGCTTGGGGGCCACCCACCAGCCCTGCTCGTTTCGCGAAAGCGGCTCGCCGTCCACCCGCACCTGCACCCCCTCGGCCGGGCTGTCCACCCTCAGGTACGCCTCGTCGGCGGCCCGCTGGTGGGTGATGGCCCGCACCCGGCGCGGGGGCGTGTAGCTTGGATCCTTTTTGAGCGTGACCTCCACGCGCACGGTCTGGCCGGCCTTCACGCCGAGGGAGCGGGTGAACGGCAGGTAGCCCTGCTTGGTCACCGACACCACGTGCAAGCCGGCGTTGACCGGCAGGGCGTCCACCGGGGAGGAGCCCCGCAGCAGCCCGTCGAGCTTGATGGCGGCCCCGGGGACGTTGACCTTCAGCACGATCTTTCCCGGCTTGCCCAGCAGGCTGAAGATCTTGGGCTTTTGCCCCAGCTTCTTGCGGCACTCGTTGATGCGCTCCATGACCTTGAGCGAGTACTTGCCGCCGGTGCCGGCGAGCGCGAGGTACTTCTCGTAGGTCGCGATGGCCCGCTTCCACTGCTCGAGGCCCTCGTGGGCCAACCCCAGGTTGCGCCAGGCCCCGGCCAGCTTGGGAAACAGCCCCACGGCCTTGCGAAACAGCTTCACCGCCTGCTGGTACTTGCCCAGGTTGTTCAGGGCGCTCGCGCGCCGCGTGAGCTGGATCGCCTCGCGCTTTTGCTGCGCCGTGGGTTCCGGGCGGGGGGCGGCGGACGTCGGCGCCGCGGACGTCGGCGCCGCGGACGTCGGCGCCGCGCCGATCCACGCCGCGGCGAGCCCGCACCCCAGAACCATCACCCAACCCCCTCGCTGGTGGCTCATTGCGTCACGTCATCCCAGGTGTTGACGTCGCTGGCGCCGGCGGCCGAGCCCGCGCGGCGGGAGCCACCGCCCCGATAGATGATCCGCGGGCGGGGCTTTTCGACCTTGGCGATGCGGTATTTGACCTTGCGCGCCTCGCGACGGGATTCGGTCTTGCACAGCAGGTCGCCCCCCTTGGTCTTGAGGTACTCCACCTGCTGCGCGGTCACCTCCTTGAACTTGTCGGGTCCCTTGATGGGGATGTCGGCGCACTGCGTGATCACGCTGCCCACCGAGAGCCCGGCGTTGGTCCAGGGGCTGCCTTCGTGCACCCGCAGCACCACCGCGCCGTGCTTGATCTCGTCGTAGACCCACGCCATGCCCGGGAAGTAGTCCACCAGCGTGACCTGCTGCTTTTCCACCGTCACCGGCTCGACGTACTGGGAGGCGAGCTGCTCCAGCTCCTTTTCCGTGAGGGCCAGCCGCACCCAGAAGCGAAAGCGGGTGAAGCTGCTTTCCCCCTTGCGGATGCTCAGCTTCTGGAAATACACCCGCTCGCGGGGCTTTTTGTACACGTCGCTGGTGGTCTTGAGGGCCTGGGCCACCTTGGTGCGCCGGTCCCAGACCAGCTTGCGGGCGCGCTTGGTGGCCAGCCCGTCTCGTTTTTTGATGGCCTCGGCCAGCGCGCGCAGGTGCTTTTTGCGCTCGGGGGCGTACTGCTGGAACACGGCCGCCCGCCAGCGGTCGTCCTGGGTGGTCTCGCCCAGATAGTGCACCAGGCGCTCCAGGGCCGCCTCCCGGGCCCTGCTCTCCGCCTCTTCCTTCTCGGGGGACGCGAAGGAGTAGCCGATGACGTGGATCCGATCGCCCACCTTCTGCACCGCGAGCGTGTCGGCCAACCCGAAGGGGATCTTCTTTTGGGCGAGCTTCTTTTTCCAGGCGTCGAACCAGGGCTCCTTTTTGCCCCCGTTGTCGCTGACCACCTTCCCGCCCTCGTCGTAGCCCAGGATCTCCTTTTCCTTTTGCAAGCGGTTGTAAAACCACCAACCCACCACGCCCCCCACCGCCAGGGTCACCAGCACGGCGATCACGGTGGCCAGCCCCACGGTGCGCCCGGTGGTGGGCATCTCGCCCATGGGGACGCCCATGGTGGCGGGTTGCGCCGCCTCGGCGGGCTTGAGCAGCTTCTCGTGGGCCTCGTCGGCGAACTCCATGAGCTCCTTGGAGGCCGTGGGGGGCACCAGGTTGCCGAGCTGGGCCAGAAACTCGTCCGAGGCGATGGAGGGCCCGCGGGTGGAGCACTCGGGGCATTCGAACTCCGGGGAGGTGGCGAACTTGAGCACGTCGTAGTGCTCGGCCACGTCCACCCGCTGGGCCCCCGAGTAGCCGCAATTTTCACAGCGGAAGGGCATGAAGAACGAGAGCACCTCCACCTTCCCGGCGAGGGCCTGGGGAGTGAAGGCCTTCTCCACGAAGCCCGGCTGGCAGTCGCGCAGATAGAGCTTGCACTGCTCGGAGGCGATCTGGGTGAAGGCCGTCCACTCCAGGGCGCCCTCGTCGTCCACCCGCCCCACCGCGGACATGTCCACCACCACATCGCCCTCGAGCCCCTCGGCCAGCTTCTCGCGGGGGAAGTTGATGTCCACGTCCCCCGACAGCCGCATGAAGGTGGCCTCCTCCACCACCTTTTCCACCCGCAGCCGCCGCGCCGCGTCGCTGACCCGGTAGTCGAGCTTGGCCGCCAGGAAGTTGGACACCGCCGCGTCGGGCTCCACCTGCTCCTGGGTCACCAGGTAGGTGAAAAACGACTCCGGATCCTCGTCGAAGTACTCCGGGTTGCCGCAACTGTCGCACGGGACGTCGGGCAGGCTCATGTTCTTGATGAGCTCGTGGCTCTCGTCGACCTGCACCAGGCGTCGGCGATCGTCGTCGCAATAGTCGCAGCGGTAGGGCGCGTAAAAGGACAGGATTCGGCCCTTGCCGCCGAAGTTGCCCACCATGTTGAACTGGTCGATGATCTTGGGGCTGCACTCGATGAAGTAGATGGCGTGGGTCTTGTCCTCCACCGCCTTGATGAAGTCCACCCACTCGCGAATCCCGAAGGAGCTGATCCGCTGCACCTCACCCAGATCGACGATCAGCGTGCCCTTGACGCCCTCGGCGACTTCGGCGCCGTTGAAGTCCTCGTCGATGGTTCCGATGAACCGGAGACACTGGATGTCGCCCTCGACGATCTTTGCGATCTTGAGCTTCGTGCTGTGTGCCGTTGCCGTAGCTTCTGAGGCCATCTGCTCTGTATCCTTTGCTTCCGTTACCCGAAGTAGTGGATGGAGCGAGCCAGGTTGCGAAACTCTCGCTGGTTGGTGTCCAGCTCGTAGATCCCGGTGACCTGCGTCTTGTGTCCAGGCACCACGTCGAAAATCGAGATCGCCGACGATCGATAGATATATAGCATCCCCAGCCCGGCTCCGCCGTGGCTGGTGTCCATTTCCCCGCCCTTGAGGCCGCGGGCGATGCCCGCGAAGATCGACGAGCGGGGCAGCCCGCCGAAGGGGTCGGTGACCGACAGGACCATCCGCATCCCGTCGGAGGCGCAGCGGATGGTGGCGGCCTCCTGGGGCTCGAGCACGATCCGAGCCTTGCGATCCGCGGCGTACTTGTGGCGGCCCTCGGCGTCCACCGGGGCGTCGTACATGGCGTTCATCAGCAGCTCGTGGGCCAGCTCGCCGAACATCTCCCGCACGCGCCCCGGCACGTTGAGCTTCTCACAAAACCGCACCACGCCCTCCACGCAGGCGTCGCGTTGCTCCGAGGTGCGCAGCGACTCCTTGAACCCGATGTAGCCCCAAGCCAGCAGGGAGGCGATCCCCGGGGTATCCCCGGTGAGCATCCGCTTGACGATCCAGAGCAGCTCCCACTCCCGGGGGGGCTGGTCCTTGGCACGTCCGAGCAGTTGGCTGAGCCGGGGCTCGCGCTCGGCAAAGGGCAGCAGCTTGTCGCTCTTGGTGGCCGTCCACACCACCGCCCGCAGGGCGGGGTGGGTTTGCAACGTTCCCATCACCGTGGCAATATCCACGGAATCTGCGCATAAAATGGCAGGCGTCCCGTCTAAATACCGGTTCAGCTCCGCGGGGTCTTCCGTGGGGATCACCTCGACCCCGGTGCACGTGAGCACACGCGTGACCTTTCGGAGTATCAGCTTGTTGCGTTCGAGGATCAGAATTCGCGAGACGCCCATGATTCCGGCCACAAAAAATGCTTGGCCAGAATACACTATGACCACTCCGGAATCAATTGCGCTGTGGTATAACTGTAATTGTGCACACGGCGCGCGCCTGTCGAGTGGCGTCTTCGAGCAGAAGGAGTAGCCTCACATGAAGCCCATCCAAAAAGCGGCCGCGCTCGCCATCGGCCTGATCATGCTCTTGGGCAGCGCCGACGCCTCGGCGCGCAAGGGCGCGGATACCAGCAAGGTCTCCGTGAAGTGGCTCACCAAACCGGCCGAGCGGGCGATCCTCAAGAGCCAGTTCGCGCGCGCCGCCGTGCTCTATCAGGGCGCCCTGGCCCTGCGCGGAGAGGATCCGGATCTGCTGTGGCGGCTGGCCGAGATCTACACCATGGGTGGGCAGTTCTCCCTGGCCCAGGAGACCTACCGACAGTGGCTCGCGGTCGGCAAGGACCCGACCAAGACCACCCGCGCCAAGGCCGAGATCCAACGCCTGGCCACCGCGCCGGCGCCCTTCGTGGAGTCCGACGACACGCGCGCGAGCGTGCGCCAGCGGACCTTCGCCATGAAGGCGGCCCGCCGGGCCCGCCGCCTCACCCGGCGACGCAAGTACCGTCAGGCCATCCGGTACCTGCAGGCCGCGCTGATCATGGACTCCACCCTGGTGGGGGCCTTCCGGCTCATCGGTGATCTGTACGGCCGGCTCAAACAACGGGAAAATGAGCAGGCGTTCTATTTGAAGTACCTGCGACGCCGGCCCGGCGGCCCGCTGGCCAACCGCGTCCGCAAGAAGCTCAAGGCCAACCCCAAGGTGGCGAAGGTCACCTTCGAGGCCTCCTTCCCGTGCCGGGTATACATCAACCGGGGGCTGCTCGACGCCAAGCGCAAGACCCCCCTCAAAGACGTGCTGCTACCGGCCGGCGAGTACACGGTGGTGTTTTACAACCGGGAGTACCACTTCGGGAAGAAGGCGCGCCTGCAAGTCCGCAAGGGGGAATCCAAGACCATCCGCGCCAAGTTCGGGGTGCTGGAGATCAAGCTCGACCCCTGGGCCCGGGTGCGGGCCATGCGCGTCGGCGGGTCGAGCTGGCGCGATCTGGGCCTGTGGGAGCGCGTCGGGCTCCCGGCCGGCACCTACAAGGTGGAATTCAAAACCGACGACGGGAAAAAGCACATGGTCAGGAGGCTGCGCCTGCGGCCCGGCAGGGTGGTCAGGGTCCCCCGCTGGAAGTGAGGGGCCCCTTTCGGAGTGATCGCCCGCCGCTGCCCCGCCCCCCCGCTCGGCCCCCAGCCTCGTCGCCCGGCTGCCCGACAGCCCGACAGCCCGACTGCCCGACTGCGTCTACACCCCCATGACCGCCAGACTCGGGGATTCCCTAGTTGTTCGCTGCCTTTCATATTGTAGGCGCATTGTTTCGTGCATTGTCTGTGGACAACGATACACTGTGCGGACTATAAACAAAGGTGTTCGCCGCACTTTTTCGGGCTGAT
>CAYFWA010000130.1:0-1410 GCA_964346625.1 uncultured Myxococcales bacterium | reverse complement strand
TTCGCCGCACTTTTTCGGGCTGATCCGAAGCGGATGCGGAGCAAGGGTTCCTGCGGCAACCCTGCAGCAACCCTGCACAACGCGCGTGAATACATGGCAGAGAGCCTCCCCAAGATCTCCCCTGGTTCCCCGGACGACCCCTTCCCCTTCGGCAAGTACTACTTGCTGGGCCTGATCGCACGGGGCGGCATGGCGGAGGTGTATCGGGCGCTGAGCCCGGAGGCGCCCGAGACCCTCGTCGCCATCAAGTGCATGCGCCCCCAGCTCGCCAAGGAGAGCCGCTTCGTCGAGATGTTCATCCGGGAGGGGAAGCTGGCGCTGCTGCTCGAGCACGACAACATCGTGCGCACCCTGGAGATTGGACGCAGCGAGGGACGCTACTTCATTACCATGGAGTACATCTCCGGCCGGGACTTGACCCAGCTTCTGCGCCGGTGCCAGGAGCTGAGCAAGCGGATCCCCGTCCCCCACGCGATCTACATCGCCTCCATGGTGTGTCGGGGCCTGCACTACGCCCACAGCCGCACCGACGCCGAAGGGCGGCTGCTCAACATCGTCAACCGGGACGTGAGCCCCTCCAACGTCCGGCTGTCCTATGACGGCGACGTGAAGCTCCTGGACTTCGGCATTGCCCAGGCGATGCTGAAGTTCACCAGTGAAATCGGAATATTGAAGGGCAAGTTCAGCTACATGTCCCCCGAGCAGATTCGGGGCATGCCGGTGGACGCGCGCACCGACCTCTTCTCCACGTCCATCTTGCTGCACGAGATGCTCACCACCGAGAAGCTGTTTCGGGGCGACTCGGAGTTCGACCTGATGGAGAAGGTCCGCTCCGCGGCAGTGCCGCCGCCCTCCAAGTTCAATCGGCGCGTCAAGCCGGAGCTCGACGCCCTCGTGCTTCGCGGCCTCGCCCGCGAGCCCAATGAACGCTTCGCCACGGCGGCCGACTTCGCCGACGCCCTCGATGGCGTGCTCGCGTCCTACGGATTCCAAAAGCAGGAGCTGCAGGACTTCGTGCGCCAGATGTTCTCCTCGGAGTACGAGCAGGAAAAGGCCGAGGTCACCGACTGCCTGCAGGCGCAGCTCGAGCCGGTGGAGATCGAGGAGCTCGAGATCGTCGACGAGATGAATACCGCCTTGTATGCCGGTGACGAGCAGATCCCGGTGCCCGCCTCGCGCCCGGAGCCGACCGAGGCGGCCCAGCCGCCGGCCGAGGCGGCAGGGAGCAACAAGCTGCTCATCTGGGTGATCCTGGTGGCCGCCATCGCCATCGCGGCCACCGCGGTGATCATCCTGGTCCTGCGGGGAGGGTAGGCCCGCCGCGGCGGCGGCGCCCAGCGCCCCCTTTTCGGCTTCTGGTACGTTCTCTGCTCGGCACTCCCCCCCAGCGCTTCAGCGTTTCGGCGCCCC
>CAYFWA010000129.1:3226-11873 GCA_964346625.1 uncultured Myxococcales bacterium | reverse complement strand
GTCAACATTTCATAAGTGCAGTACAAATCCCGTTGAGAAATTCGGACAGAACCAAGCTCTTCCATCTGCGTTTCGTGGAGCAGAGCGTCCGGCAGCGGTTCACCTTCCTGCCGGGCCAGTTCGTCATGGTGGAGGTGCCGGGCTTCGGGGAGATCCCAATCTCCCTGTCCAGCTCGCCCTCGAACCACGGCTACCTGGAGCTCTGCATCCGCAACGTGGGGACGGTGACCTCGATCCTGCATCGCGCCGGGCGGGGCGCGCGGGTGGGCATCCGCGGTCCCTTCGGCACCCACTTCCCCATGGCGAAGATGCAGGGCCACCGCGTGCTGCTCATCGCCGGCGGGCTCGGGCTCGCGCCACTGCGAGCGCCCATCTTCCACGTCACGGAGAACCGCTCCGACTTCGACGAGGTGCACATCCTCTATGGCACCCAGCGCCCTTCGGAGCTGCTGTTCGACTACCAGTACGAGCAGTGGCGACGCATCGACGGCGTGAACCTGTCCATCATCGTGGAGGAGCCCGACGGCGATTGGAAGGGCGAGGTCGGGATGATCACCAAGCTGCTACGCGAGATCTCCATCGACCCGGACAACACCTACGCCATCGTCTGTGGCCCCCCGGTGATGTTCAAGTTCGTGTGCGACATGCTGAGCGGACAGGGGGTGCCCATGCACCGCATGTTCGTCTCCCTGGAGCGGCGCATGCACTGCGGCATGGGCAAGTGCTGTCGCTGTAACATCGGCTCCACCTACACCTGTCTCGAGGGGCCGGTGTTCGACTACTGGAGCGTCTTGAACCTCAAGGAAGCCATCTGAGCAAGCGGGGGAGAAGACGCCCATGAGGTACCTCGGCATCGAGCCTGTCCGGCCCCGGATCGCGGTGTTCGACTTCACCGGCTGCGAGGGCTGCAACCTGCAGCTAGCCAACAAGGAGGAGACCCTCGCGCCCTTTTTGCAGGCCATCGACATCGTGCAGTTTCGCGAGATCTCCGACCCCGTGGGCGCCGACTATCGAATCGCCCTGGTGGACGGTGCCACGAGCCGCTCCGACGAGGTGGAGCGGCTCCGCCGGATCCGCGAGCAGGCGGACCTCGTGGTGGCCCTGGGCACCTGCGCCTGCTTCGGTGGCGTGAACCGGCTCAAGAACACCCTGTCCATCGCGGAGGCCAATCGCGAGGTCTACGGCGATCACCCCAAGGAGAGCTGGCCCGTGCGACCGCTGCGCGACGTCATCGACGTGGACCTGGAGATCCCCGGCTGCCCCATCTCCAAGTCGGAGCTCGAGCGGCTGGTGCAGCACGTGGCGCTGGACGTTCCCTTCCGCTTCCCGGTCTACCCGGTGTGCCTGGAGTGCAAGCAGCGCTACACGGTGTGCCAGTTCGACAAGGGGAACCTCTGCCTCGGCCCCATCACCCGGGCCGGCTGCAACGCGCCCTGTCCCGCCGGGGGCCTGGGCTGTTGGGGGTGTCGCGGACCGGGCGATCCTGGACACCCCCGAGGACGCGCCGCTGATGGCCGCGGTCACCCCCACGGCCGGCGAGGGCACCGCCGCGGTGGAGGTGCCGCGGGGCATCCTGTACCACCACTACCGCTATGACGGGGACGGCCGCGTGGCCCGGGCCGACTGCGTCATCCCCACCACCCAGAACAACGCCAACATCCACCTAGACCTGCACAGCCTCACCGCGCAGCTCGCCCGGCAGGGCCGCACCGACGCCGAGCTGGAGCGCCTGTGCACCATGCTCGTGCGCGCCTACGACCCCTGCATCTCCTGCTCGGTGCACTGACCACCCCGGCGACGTGGCAGCGGGGTCTCCGAAAACGTGTCGCCCAGCCGCGCCGATCGAATCCTCGGTGTCGCAAAGGGCTCGATCATGATTCAGGAAACCCGTGTACGCGGTGATCGCGAATACCCCCTTGGCGAAACGGGCCCGGCACGGCATACTCCCCTCGACCATGCCCCTGGATCTCGTGGGGAACCCAAGGCTTCCCCGGGCGATTCGTTGCTTCGTTGCTTCGTTGCTTCGTTGCTCGTTGCTCGTTGCTTCGCTGCTTCGTTGCTCGTTGCTTCGCTGCTCCGTTGCGCCCGGCCGGCGGTTCCCGGTCACAAGGTGAGAAACATGCGAATCCGACCCTACAGCCGACCCTACAGCCGATCCCGCAGCCGATCCTGCAGCCGACCCTGCAGCCGACCCTGCAGCCGATCCCGCAGCCGACGCCGATCCCCGCTTCTTTCCCTCCCCTTAGGTCTCCTTTGCGGCCTGCTCGTGGCCGCGAGCCTGCTGTCCGGGCCGGCGGCGCGCGCCCAGGGGGGGCCGGTGGACATCCAGATGTTCAAGCCGGCCATGGACTCCAAGGGTCACTTCAGCATCGACTCCACCCAGGTGTTGAGCCCCTGGGCGACCAGCTTCGGGTTGCTGTTCAACTACGCCTACCGGCCGTTGGTCCTCAAGGGCGAAAACGGGCGCTTTTTCCGCACCAACGACCTGGTGTACGCGAATCTGCAGTTCGCCATGGGGCTGTTCAAGCTCTCCAAGCAGGGCAAGCCCTGGCTCGAGGTGGGGCTCGGGGTGCCGGTGGTGTTTCACAACAGCGAGATCAGCCCCGATCCCTTCACCCGGGACCAGGGGGATCCGGTCTGCCCCGGCGGCACGAGCACCGTGGGCTGCACCGTCTGGCAGCAGGGGCAGGAAAACGACTACCCCATGGGCTACTCGGGCAGCGGCACGGCCTCGGCCCAGGGTCTCGGCGACATGTACGTCCACTTCAAGTTCCGCTTCTGGGACACCTCCACCCACCCGGTGGGGCTGGGCGCCATGCTGTCGGTGTATCTGCCCACCAGCCGGGTGCAAAACGGCTTCAACCAGATGCTCGGCTCGGGGGGCGTGACCCTGGCGCCCAAGTTCCTGCTCGACAAGGTGTGGCGCAAGTACAAGCTCACCCTCTCGGTGAACTTCGGGTTGCGGCTGCGCTTCGCCACCGACGGCCTGCTGCGTGAAAACCCGGGCTGGGGCACGTGCGACTGGACGGACCTGCGCTCGGGCACCGAGCTGCCCGACGGCCAGGCCTGCGGGCAGCCGGGCGACGACGACTACGGCTTCGACACGGACAAGCCCGACAACGGCCTGTCCAAGCGGCTGAGCTGGCTCTACGAGATCACATACGGCGCGGCGCTGTCCTGGCGGCTGTCCGACGCCATCGTGTTCGTGGGGGAGCTGTTCGGCTCGCTGGAGCTGTCCAACCTCATGGAGGACGAGGTCACCGTGGAGGGCAACGGCACCCTGGTGTCGGGTGACTTCACCCAGCAGTACTACAAGCGCACCTTCCCGCTGGAGCTGCTGGCGGGCTTCAAGTTCTACCTGGCGCGCTCGTCGTTCTTCGCCGTGGGCGCCGGCGTTGGGCTCACCGGGGTGGGGCCCCTGGACAACGTCGGGTCGCCCGACTTCCGGGTGTTCGCCTCCTTCGTGTTCGAGCCCACCGTGGGCGACCGCGACGGCGACGGCATCAAGGACGACGTGGACAAGTGCCCGGACAAGGCCGAGGACTTCGACGACTTCGAGGACAAGGACGGCTGCCCGGATCCGGACAACGACGGCGACGGCATCCTGGACGTGGACGACCGGTGCCCCAACACGCCGGAGAACTACAACGGCTTCGAGGACACCGACGGCTGCCCGGAGAAAAAGGACGAGGATCGCGACGGCGACGGCATCCCCGACAGCGTGGACCAGTGCCCGGACGTGCCCGAGGACAAGGACGGCTACGAGGACAAGGATGGCTGCCCGGATCCGGACAACGACGGCGACGGCGTGCTGGATCGCGACGACCGCTGCCCGGGCACCGACGCGGACAAGGCCTCCAAGTTCAAGAAGACCAAGGAGGACAAGGACGGCTTCGAGGACGCGGACGGCTGCCCGGATCCGGACAACGACCAGGACGGCATCCTGGACGTGGACGACCAGTGCCCCAACGAGAAGGAGACCCGCAACCAGTACAAGGACGATGACGGCTGCCCCGACAAGCGCCCCATCAAGCTCATCGGCAAGAAGTTCTTCCTGGCCGAGAAGGTGTACTTCGTCACCAACAAGGACGAGATCCGCAAGGTCTCCTTCAAGCTGCTCGACTCGTTGGCCTCCATCCTCAAGTCCATGCCGGAGCTGGCCAAGATCGAGATCCAGGGCCACACCGACCAGCGCGGCTCGCGGCGCTACAACCTGGAGCTGTCCCAAAAGCGCGCCGAGTCGGTGAAGCGCTACCTGGTGAACAAGGGCATCGACCCCAGCCGCCTGGTGGCCCGCGGCTACGGCAAGGGCCGGTTGCGCTGCAAGGCCGAGACACCGGAGTGCTGGTCCAAGAACCGCCGCGTCGAGTTCATCATCGTCAAGCGCAAGTAGGGGGCGCTACCCGGGAATCGTCCAGGATACGAGGTAGGAGGTGTGATCGGGCAGGGGGCCCACCGCGGGCGGGGTGGGCCAGCGCTCCCACTGGCCGGGGAGGGCGAGGGCGCCCCCGAGCCAGCAGGTCCCCAGTCCCAGGTCGGTGGCCGCCAGGATGGCGTGCTCGAACGCGTAGCCGAAGTCCTCGTGATCCCGATCGCTTTTGCCCATGGCGCCCACCAGGTAGTGGTGGGCCCCCTTGATCATCCCGTAGGTGCCGAAGGCGCCCAGGGCGCGGTGGTTCACCCCCGGCACCTCGTGGAGCTCCACCCGGGTCCGCCCCCCGAAGGGCGGGGCGGGCAGCCGGCGCAGGCGCGCCTGCAGGGCCTCGAGGGTGGCGGGGGCGATGGGGCGGTGCTCGTAGCTGCGCCAGGAGCTGCGCCGCCGGATGACGTCGGTGACGGGCTGGTCGAAAAGCGAGGACACAGCGAAGGCTCCACGGTAGCGGGAAATCGAAAGAAATCGCGATCAGCGGCGGGCCGCCGGGCGATCGGCGGCGCGTTCCGCGGGGCGGCGCGCGGCGTCCGGGGCCGGCTTCACCTCGAAGAGCTGCATGTGCAGCAGGGTCTTTTTCGCCACCCGGTCCACGATTCGCAGATGCAGGGTATAGCTTCCCGGCTGGGGGACCTTGAGGCTCCCGGTCACCGTGGCCACCGGGGGCATGGAGGCGGGGATCTCGATGGGCTTGTCCACGAAGCCCGGACGGTTGATCACCACCTGCTTGCCGCGCACGAGCTGGAGGTCGACCTTGACGTTCGCCTTCTTTCCGGCCTTCTTGAGGCCCCAGACCTCCATCTCGAACTCGATGGGCTGGCCGAGCCGGTGCTGGTCGCCGGGGCGCGGCTCACCTTGGGCATCGGTCCACTGGAACCGGCCCACCTTGAGCTCGGCGTACCGCTCGCGGTTGACCTTGCGCATGGCCTCGCGCAGGTCATCCCCGGAGAACAGGAAGGCCACGAGCTTGCCCTTGGCCAGGGTCAGCTCGAGCTTCACCTTGCCCTTGGCGAACCGCAGGGAGTACTTGCCCTTGCGGATCCCGCCGGCCTTCACCTCGATCCCATGCATGGTGCGCTCCTCGAAGGAGCCGAGCTCGTTCAACGCCTTGGCCAGCATCTTGAACCGGGACCGGGGGAATTTCTCAACCAGCTCGGGCCGCGACATCTTCTCGAAGGCTTCGTAGTCGTTGCTCCGGGCGGCTTTCACCAGGCGATCCACGTTCTTGTCGAGGTTCTTCTTGCTCTGGCAGCCGGGGCCGGCCAGGGCGATGAGCATCAACACAGTCAGCCAGGCCCTCAGGCCGCGGCGCAGGATGGGTGTCGGGAGATGCATGGTTCTGGCCTCCTATCGCTCTATCGCTCTATCGCTCTATCGCTCTATCGCTTGAGGGTGCGTCGCACCGGTCGGGTAGCCGAGGGCAGCAGGACCCGCCCCGCCGGCTCGTCTTCGTCTCCGTCTCCGGCCGCGGCGTCCCCCGCGTCGGCGTCCGCGTCGGGCTCGGGCTCCAGCTCGAACAGCAGCGCCTCCAGCTCCTCGGCGTCCGCCTCGCGCCCCTCGAGTGAGCGCAGGGTCTCGGGGTCGGCCTCGGCGAGGGCGCGCAAAAAGTCGAGGAGCGCCGCGCCGGTGGACAGGCGCACCTCGCGGAGCATGTCCTGAAACAGCAGACCCGCCTCCCGGCGGAACTCCACCAGGGGATCGATCTCGGCGTAGACGCGCAGCCCGATGGCCTCGTCCACTCGCTCGAGCACGGTGAGGTGGTCGGTCCACAGCTCGTCGATGGTGGACAAAAGGAGCTGGCGGGCCGCCTCGAGCCGGAGCTCCCGGGGCACCCCCTGCCGCAGCTCGGCGAGGGTCTCCTGCAGCCGCCGCTGGGCGAGGTCCGCGCAGGCGATGGGGCTCCAGGAGTCCTCGGTCCCCAGCTCCGCGAGGTCGAAGTCGAAATCGAAGCGCCCCTCCATCTCGGCCGCGAAGTCTTCGTACTGCTCTCGCTCCAGGGAGTCGCCCCCCTCGAAGTGGCGGTAGGCCAGGTCTTCCCCCACGTCCGACACCAGCTCGTCCACCAGGGACTCCACCTCCTCCACCGGGGTCCCGAGCAGTCGCCGACGCCAGCCGTAGATCACCTGCCGCTGCTGCTCGATGACCAGGTCGAACTTGAGCACCTCCTTGCGGATGCCCTCGTTTTCCACCTCCACTTTCTTGCGCAGCCGCTCCAGGGTGGACAGCACCGAGCGCTGCCGCACCGGCTCTCCCTCGGGATGCTCCGCGAGCTGCTCCCGCAGGGCGTCGATCACCTCGGGGAAGCGTAGGGGCCGGCCGAACTTCTGGTAGATGGGGTCGTCGAGGCTCAAAAAATACTGGGAGCTGCCTGGATCCCCCTGGCGCCCGGCCCGCCCCCGGAGCTGGTCGTCGATGCGCCGCGCCTCGTGCAGCCCCGTGCCCAGCACCGCCAGGCCCCCGGCGGCCACCACTTGCTCCCGATCCGCGGCGGCCTGCTCTCGGATGCGACGGGTCTCCTCCCGCCCCAGGGGCCCTGCGCCCTTGTCCGGCAGCGCCTCCGGGTTCCCCCCGAGCAATATGTCCACGCCGCGGCCGGCCATGTTGGTGGACAGCGTCACCGCGCCCGGCCGGCCGGCCTGGGCGATGATGCTCGCCTCCTGCTCGTGGTTCTTGGCGTTGAGCACCTGGTGCGGGATCCGGGCCTTGTTGAGGCGCCGGGACACATCCTCGGACTCCCGGACCGACGTGGTGCCCACCAGCACTGGCCTCCCCGCCTCCTGCAGCTCGAGGATCTCCTCCTGGACCGCGGCGAACTTCTCCTCGGCGCCGCGGTAGACCACCGGCGCCCAGTCCGCCCGGATCATGGGCTTGTGGGTGGGGACCCGCACCACGCGCAGCGTGTAGGTCCGCAGGAACTCCTCCCGCGCCGAGTAGGCCGTCCCGGTCATGCCGCTCAGCTTCTCGTAGAGGCGAAAGAAGTTCTGATAGCTGGTCTTGGCCAGGGTGCGGTCCTCGGGGCGCACCTTGAGCCCCTCCTTGGCCTCGAGGGCCTGGTGCAGCCCGTCGGCCAGGCGCTTGTCCGGAGAGACCCGGCCGGTGAACTCGTCGACGAGCAGCACCTTGCCGTCATCGACGATGTAGTCCTCGTCGCGTTTGTAGACGCCGTGGGCGAGCAGGGCGTTGTGCAGCACGTGCTGCCACTCCAGGTGCTCGGCGTTGGCCAGGTTCTTCACCCCCACCGCGCGCTCCAGGGCGGCCCAGCCCGGCTCGAGCACCGAGGCCTGGCGCGTGCGGTAGTCCACCTTGAAGTGCTTGCCCTCCCGTAGGGTCTTCACCATCTTTCGGGCCTTGCGACACCGGCGGGGGTCGTCGCCGGTGGGCCCGCTGATGATGAGGGGGGTGCGCGCCTCGTCCAGCAGCAGAAAGTCCACCTCGTCCACCACGGCGTAGTGCAGGTCGCCGATCACCAGCTCGTCGGCGGTGAGGGCCAGATTGTCGCGCAGGTAGTCGAACACCAGCTCGTGGTTGGTCACATACGTGACGTCGGCCCCGTAGGCAGCCTGTCGGGCGGAGCGATCCCGCTCCGGATCCATGTCCTCGGTGATCACCCCCACGGTGAGCCCCATGAACTCGTAGATGGGCCGCATCCACTCCGCGTCGCGGGCGGCCAGGTAGTCGTTAACCGTCACCACGTGCACTCCGCGGCCCGCCAGGGCGTTGAGGGTGACGGGGAGGGTGGCCACCAGGGTCTTGCCTTCGCCCGTTTTCATTTCGGCGATGTTGCCGCGGTGAAGCGCGATGCCCCCCAGCACCTGCACGTCGAAGTGACGCATGCCCACCGTGCGCCAGGACGCCTCGCGGGTGAGAGCGAAGCACTCCGGGAGCAGGCTGTCGGGCAGCGCCCCGGCGTGCGCCTTTTCGCGAAGGGCGCCGGCGCGCTCCTGCAGCTCCGCGTCGGGGCGGTCTGTCAGGGCTTTTCCGACTTTGTCTATCTTCGAAAGCAAGGCCTCGGCCCGCGCGCGCTCACGATGCGAGTGCGTGCCGAGGGTGCGCCGGACGATTCGGGACAAGCTCATGAGTGCGTCGAACCCTCAACGGGAAAAGATATCCTGTAATCGTTAGCTAAGCCGGGCTTGGTGGCAAGCCACAATCGACACGGCTGGGCCGATTTGGGTCTTGCGATACCGACCGGCGATACCGACCGGCGATACCGACCGG
>CAYFWA010000129.1:0-3126 GCA_964346625.1 uncultured Myxococcales bacterium | reverse complement strand
GCCGATTTGGGTCTTGCGATACCGACCGGCGATACCGACCGGCGATACCGACCGGCGATACCGACCGGGCAAATACCGCTCGGGCAAATACCGCTCGGGCAAATACCGCTCGGGCAAATACCGCTCGGGCAAATAGCCGTTCGCGCTGTGGGTCGCAAAAGACTCCCGTAGTCGAAAGTGAACGTTTTCGACTTTTTGGCTTGCGTCCAGTAAAGTATTTTATTTACCATGCTTTGGTCACGGGAGTAGAGGGAAAGCAATTGCACAACCAATGGATACCAACGCAGTTACCCGGAGCCTTGCCATGATCCGTTGTCCCGCCTGCAAATGCGGCTCCTACGGGGCGCCGGTATGTTGCCCGGATTGTGGCGCGGATTTGGGGGGGGTGGAGCAACGCCAGGGGACGGACCTGGTGGGGATGGTGCTCGATGGCAAGTACGAGCTGACCGAGCTGGTGGGAGAAGGGACCATGGGCTGGGTCTACCGCGCGGTGCACCGCAGCCTGGAGAGCACCATCGCGGTGAAGCTCATGAAGCCCTCCCCTCAGGAGGATGACACGCGAGACCAGCGGTTTCAGCGGGAGGCCCGGGCCGCCAGTCGCCTCAACAACCCCCACATCATCTCCATCATCGACTTCGGCCGCACCGCGGGAGGCCTGCTGTACATCGTCAGCGAGTTCCTGCGGGGCGCGAACCTGTCGGAGCTGGTGGAGCTCGAGGAGCGCCTGGATCTCGAGCGAGCCATCCGCATCATGGACCAGGTGCTGTCCGCGGTGGACGAAGCGCACGAGGTCGGACTGGTCCACCGGGATCTGAAGCCCGAGAACATCGTCATCACGCCCTTACGTTCGGGCGAGGACTTCGTGAAGGTGCTCGACTTCGGCATCGCCAAGCTGGCCGACGCCGGAGATCGCAAGCTGACCCTTGCGGGGCAGCTCTTCGGCACGCCCACCTACATGGCCCCGGAGCAGATCCGCGGGCAGGAGGCCACCGCGCGCAGCGACCTGTACGCCTGCGGGCTGATTCTGCAGGAGATGCTCACCGGCGAGGAGGTGTTCTCCTCGCAGTCGGTGATGGAGGTCCTCGCGGCGCAGCTCGGCCAGGAGCCGACGCCCCTGCGCCAGGCCGCCCCGGATCGCGACCTGCCGGAGGCCCTGGAGGCCGTGGTGGCTCGCTGCCTGGCGAAGGATCCGGCGGAGCGCTACGAGAGCGCCCACTCCCTGCGCAAGGCGATGCATCGCGCGGTGGGTTTCCGCAAGGGATACACCACCCCGACGGACGAGGCGGCCACGGTGCGCTGCGGGGGCTGCGGTGCGCTGCTGGCGGCCGCGGGGCGCTTTTGCCCCGACTGTGGGGCGCCCCTGGCCGCGACAGGTTCCCCCTCTGCGGCACCCCCGCGCCCAGGCCGCGAGCAGGGCGACACCCTGCGCTGGGCCGGCCGCGCGGCCACCCTTCAGGCCCCCCGGGTGGAGCCGCTACCCGACGACGACGCCCTCGCGAGGTCGCTGCCCGACGACGCCCTCGCGAGGTCGCTGTCCGACGACGCCCTCGCGACGTCGCTGCCCGACGACGCCCTCGCGACGTCGCTGCCCGACGACGCCCTCGCGACGTCGCTGCCCGACGACGTCCTCGCGACGTCGCTGCCCGACGACGCCCTCGTGGAGCCGCTGCTCGATGACGGCGCTCCGGTGGAGGGCTTCGAGCGGCAGTCCTCCGACGCGTACCTCTCGGCCCACTCCACCTTGAACCGTCGCTTGCGCGCCGAGCAGACGCTGCGCTTCGAGCTGGTGGACCGGGAGTCCGAGATCCACAGGCTATCGCGCCTGCTGCAGACCGGTTGGGGGACCGCGGAGATCCTCGGGCCCCTGGGCTCCGGCCGCAGCCGGATCCTGAGCGCCTTGGCTCCCATGGCCCGCGAGCAGCGGTTGACCGTGGTGCAGGTGGGCGCGGAGCCGCGGCTCAGCCGCACCCCGTGGTATCCCATCCAGCGGGTGGTGAGCGAGGTACTCGGACTGGACCTCACCGCCCACGACCTCGATTTCGAGACGCTGCGCCAGCGGACCCGGGAGGCGGGGCTGCTGGAGGACGACGTGTTGGGGCTCGCGGGGCTGTTCCACCTGCCGCACCCCGGGGGTCCCGTGGAGCTGGCGGTGCGGCGGCGGGAGACGCGATCGGCCGCGCTGCGCGCGCTGACGCGCTCCCGGGTGGCGAGCCAGGGGCTGTGTCTGCTGTTCGACGACGCGGACGAGTACGACGCGGCCTCCCAGGCGTTCCTACGAGAGCTGTTGGCCTTGGAGGAGCCCATCGGGCCGCGCTGCGTCGTGCTGAGCGGGGAGCGGTCCGTGCTGCTGGACACCAACGCGGACCTCGTCGTGGAGCCCACCGGGTTCGGCGTCACGGAAATCGAGCAGCTCATGCGGCAGGCGCTCGACGTGCAGGGGTGCTCCTGGCCGGAGCTTTTGCAGACCATCACCACGCGTTCGCGGGGCAACCCGATGCACGCCGCCCAGGCGGTGCGCCTGTTGGTGGAGGGGGGCACCGAGGTGGATCAGTCCCTGCCGGACCTGATGCAGACGCGGATCGGCCGCGTGCCCTCGGACGCCCTGCGTCTGCTGCAGATGATCTGCATCCTGGGCCGCGAGGCGCGTCGGGATCACGTGAAGTCCCTCTACGAGGATGACGCGCTGTTCGATCGTGCCCTCCAGCTCCTGTTCCGGCGGGGCTTCGTGGCCTCGGTGGACGACGAGCGGCTCCGGGTGGAGCACCGGAGCATCGCGGACACCGTCCGCGAGATGATGCCCGCGGATGCGCGACAGCAGCTCCATCGCAAGGCCCTCGCCTTGTTGCGCGACGCGGGGGAAGACCCCATCTTCCTGGCGCGGCACGCCGCCGAGGCCCGCGACGGGGAGACGAGCCTCGCCGTGCTCCGGCAGGCGGGGCTGAGCTCGGAAAAAAGGCTCGACGATCACGGGGCCGCGCGCCATTACCGCCGCGCCCTGCACATGGCCCGCTGGGAGCTGCTCTACGAGGAGCACGACGAGCAGTGCCTGTCGCTGGCGCTGCATCTGGGGGACACGCTCCACTTCACCGGCGAGCTCCAAGCCGCCGAGCTCGTGCTCAAGGAGTC
>CAYFWA010000128.1:10162-11894 GCA_964346625.1 uncultured Myxococcales bacterium | reverse complement strand
GCGTTTGGCTCCGGCGCCGGCGCGGCGTTTGGCTCCGGCGCCGGCGCGGCGTTTGACGCCGAGGCGGGGGTGGAGGCGGCCCGGGAGGCGGGGGGCTCAGTCGTCATACCGCCGCAAAAAAAGCGCGGTGTTGACCCCGCCGAAGGCGAAGTTCTGCACCGACACGGTGCGCAGCGCCGCGGGCTCGCGCTCGGTGACGAAGCGCAGCGGGGCGCACCGCTCGTCCACCTGGACGAGGTTGCGGATGGGGATGACCTCCCCCTCCTGCATCATGTAGGTGCACAGGATGGTCTCGATGACCCCGCAGGTGCCCATGGTGTGGCCCATGTAGCTCTTGAGGGCGGTGACCCGCGGCCCCTCGCCGTAGACCTCGGCCATGGCCCGCGACTCCACGATGTCCCCCATGCGGGTGCCGGTGGCGTGGGCGCTGATCAGATCCACGTCGGCGGGGGCGAGGTGGGCGTTTTGCAGCCCCATCTCGATGGTCTGCCGCACGCCGTCCTTGTTGGGCAGGATGAGATCGCCCCCGTTGCTGCCGCAGGCGAAGCCGATGACCTCCGCCAGGATCGGGGCCCCGCGGGCCTTGGCGTGCTCGAGCTCCTCGAGCACCACGGCGCCGGCGCCCTCGCCCACCACCAGGCCGTCGCGATCCTGATCGAAGGGGCGCGGGGTCTCGGCGGGCCGGTCGTTGTAGGCGTGGGAGCAGGCCAGCAGCCCGTCGAACACCGCCACGGTGGTGGTGTCGTACTCGTCGGCGCCCCCGCAGATCATCACGTCCTGCAGGCCGTAGCGGATGGACTCGAAGCCAAAGCCGATGGACTGGCTGCTGGTGGTGCAGGCGGTGCTCGAGGCGATCACCCGGCCGGTGATCTTGAACATCTTGGTGATGTTCACCGCGGTGGTGTGCACCATGGACTTGAGGTACTCGGTGGCCTGGATCCGGCCGAAGCCCTCCTGCGAGCCGCTGAAAAACACCTCGTAGATGCCCCGCTGCACCGTGGGGCTGCCGTGGGTAGAGCTGAAGGCCACGCCGGTGCGCCCCGAGGAAAGCAGGGCCTTGTCCAGCCCCGCCCGCTCGATGGCCTCCTTGGACACCTGGCAGGCGTAGTAGCTCACCGGCCCCATGGTCTTGCGGTAGCGCCGGGAAAAGTCGTACTCGATGGGGTAGTCCACCGTGCCGAAGACCTGGCACTGCAGGTTCTGGGTGAGCAGGCCGTCGGGGCGCAGGGGCTTCACGCCCGAGACGCCTTCGCGCAGGCTCACGAGCAGCGTTTCGCGCTCCCGCCCGATGGGCGTGATGGAGCTCTCCCCGGTGATGACGACGCGACGTTCCATTCAGCCCGCCGAGGCGCCCTGCCGCCTCTGCAGCAGCTCGATGTAGTCGATGATCTGGTCGAGGGTGCGGATCTCCATGGCGTCCTTCTTGTCGTCCTGGCTCAGCCGACACCCCAGCCAGTCCTCGATGCTGCCCAGCAGCTCGATGGCGTCGATGGAGTCGAACTCGTGGTCCTCGCGCAGGTCATCGTGCAGGCCGGGATCCTCGATCTCGAACTTCTCGGCGAACACCTCCAGCAACCACGCCTGTATCTCGCTTCTCGTCATGTGCAGGTCCGTTTGCGGCCGGGCGCGGGGCCCAGTCAAAGAATGCGTTACATTCCTGGCTCTTTCAAGGACTCCTCGGGGCGCACGGCTCTTTCAACGGCTCTTCGGGGCGCACGGCTCTTTCAACGGC
>CAYFWA010000128.1:3109-10062 GCA_964346625.1 uncultured Myxococcales bacterium | reverse complement strand
GCATCCCCCCCGCTCAGCGCGGGAACGTCTCCCAGGTCTTGACGGTGGTGTCGTCCACGGCCACCGGCACGCCTCGCGTGTTCAGGGCGCAGTGCTGGGTGTAGCCCCGACAGATCTGTACGCCCGTCTCCTGGTGGGTGATCACGTAGTCGAAGGTCACCTTCACCCGGTCGCGATCCGCGGGTCGGGTGTGAACCCACATGGGATCGTCGTAGTGCAGGGCCTGCAGGTACCGGATCCGGAGGTCCACGATGGGGTAGACGTAGCCCGAGTCCTCCACCTCGGCGTAGGGGTAGCCCACCTCCCGCATGAGCGCCGCACGCCCCAGCTCGAAGTAGCGCAGATAGTTGGCGTGGTAGACCACCCCCGACCGATCCGTGTCCGCGTACAGCACGCGGTTTTCTACCCGGTGGTAGACGAGCCCCGAGTGCTCCTCCCGCACGAAGGCGGGGTTTTCGGGCAGCGCGGCGGGGGCGAAGGCGGGCGGTCGCATGTCACACCTTTGCGAGGGCGTTTTACACCGGTCCGAAGACGATGCAGCAGTTGGTCCCGCCGAAGCCGAAGGCGTTGGACAGGACGAGCTCGAGCTCCAGCTCGCGCGCCGCGTTGGGCACCACGTCCACCTCCGCGAAGGCCGGATCCGGCCGGTGGTTCATGGTGGGCAGCGCGACCCCCCGCTGCATGCCCTCGAGGGTCAAGGCCGCCTCGATGGCCGCCGAGGCGCCCAGGGTATGCCCGAGCTGGGACTTGTTCGAGGACACCGGGATGCGGGGCAGGTGCTCACCGAAGACCTCCCGCAGGCACTCCACCTCCACGGCGTCGCCCCGGGGGGTGGAGGTGCCGTGGGCGTTGACGTAGTCGATGTCCGCCGGCGACAGGTCCGCGTCCGCGATGGCGTCGCGCAGGGTGCGGATGATGGTGGGCGGGTTGGGCTTGGTGAAGTGGTAGGCGTCCGAGGACCAGCCCACGCCGAGCACCGCCGCCAGGGGCCGCAGCCCGTGGGCCCGCACCACCTCCTCGGCGGCGATCACCACCACCCCCGCCCCCTCGGAGAGCACGAAGCCGCGGCGATCCTCGGAAAACGGCCGCGAGGCCTGGCCGGGATCGTCGTAGGCGCGGTCCCCGGGGCGGACCTTGATGGTGGCGGCCATGTTCTCGAAGCCGTGGACGATCTCCGGCGTGAGGGGCGTGTCCGCCCCGCCGGCCAGCACCACGTCCAGCTCGCCGTCCCGAATGAGCCGCGCCCCCATGCCCAAAGCGTGGTTGCCAGAGGCGCAGGCCCCCTGGGGCGAGAAGCTCAGGCCGGTGAACCCCAGCAGCATCCCCGCCTTGCCGCCGGGCAGGTTGCCGCACAGGTTGGGCAGCAGATACGGGCTCACCCGGCGGCGGCCCTGCTGCTGCAGCCGCAGCGTGGCGTCGCGGTAGGCGTCGGCGCCGTTGAGGGCCGAGCCGATCAGGCAGGCGGTGCGGGGGCCCAGCGCGTCGTCCATGGCGATCCCGGCGTGGGCCAGGGCGTCGCGGCAGGCCAGCATGGTGAGGTGGACGAAGCCGGCGTTCCAGTTGTAGGCGTCCTTGGCCCCCACGAAGTCCAGGGCCTCCGGCTCCCAGCCCGGGATCTCGCCCACCACGAAGCAGTCACTCTCCACCTCGCAGCGGGTGATGGGCCGAAACCCGGTCTCGCCCGCCACGGCCCGTCGCCAGGTCTCCTCCAGGCTGGTGCCCAGAGGCGTCACCGCGGCGGCGCCGACGGCGAAGACGCGTCTGTTGGCCGGTGCTCTCATCCAGGTCCTTGGGCCCGCAGCGTCTCCCGGCCCCTGGCGGGCGCGGGATCGGCGACGGCCACGAACGACGCCCGGCGGCGCCCAAAGCATGCTTCAGGGCTCGCGCAAAAATAAGTTCGAAGCACCGAGGGCGCCGAGACGCCCGGCCCGCAAGGAGCGAGGAGGGCGAATACATTGACGTATTTAACCGACGAGCGACGCCGCGGGCCGGGATGGATCGGCGCCCGAATGCCGAAGTTATTCTTGCGCGAGCCCTTATTACAGGCTTCGGAGCACCAGACAAGCATTACATCCTCCAAAGCCGAAGGCGTTTTTGAGCACGTGCTCCTGGTCGAGCGCCGTGGAGTCGGTGCAGAGGCTGTCGAGCCCGAGGGCCGGATCGGGCCGGTGGTTGAGCGTCGGGATGGTGCGCCCGTGACGCATGGCCTCGAGGGCCAGCACCGTCTCCACCGCGCTGGAGGCGCCCATGCAGTGGCCGAGCTGGGACTTGTTGGCCATCACCGGGGGCAGGGGCGCCCCGACGCCGAACACCTCGGCGAGGGCCTCCACCTCGGTGGCGTCGCCCACCTTGGTGGACGCGGCGTGGGCGTTGATGGCGTCGAGGTCCTCCGGGCGCAGGCCCGCGTGGGCGATGGCCTCCGCCATGCAACGCGCGATGGTGGGCCGGTGCGGGGCCACGAAGTGCTTGGCGTCCGCCGTGGTGCCCCAGCCGGCGAGCTGGTGGCGCGCGGTGAGCCCATGGGCCCGGGCAAAGGCCGGCGTGACCAGGATGAGGGCCGCCGCCCCCTCGGAGACCACGAACCCCCGGCGGTGCTCGGAGAAGGGCCGGCTCACCGCCTCCGGCGCCACGGGGTCGCGATCCGGGCGGTACCGATAGGCGCCGTTCATGGTGGCGAACCCCGCCACGATGGGCTCCACCAGGGGAAAGTCCACCGCCCCGCAGATGGCCACGTCCGCCATGCCGGCGGCCAGGAACATGGCGCCCACGATCAAGGAGGTGCTGCCCGTGGCGCAGGCGGTGATGGTGGTGGTGATGGGCCCGGTGGCGCCGGTATGGATGGACAGCTTGCCCGCCACCATGTTGATGCAGGAGTTGGGGTTCACGAAGGGGCCGGGGAGCTTGCCCGTCTTTTGCATCCGGCGGTCCGCCGCCAACACCGCGTCCAAACCCCCGATGGCCGAGGAGAAGGTGATGGCCACCCGCGGCGCGAGCTTCGGCGTGATCTCCAGCCCCGCGTGCGCGAGGGCGCGGTGGGTGACCAGCAGCGCGTGCGCGAAAACGGGAGAGCTCCACTGGGCCAGCGCCCGACGGCTCAGAAACGGGTAGGGGGAGGCATCGAGGTCCGGCACCTCGCCGGCCACGGTCACCGGGAAGCCCTCGGGCAGCGGGAAGCGGCGCAGGGGGCCCACCCCGGAGCGCCCGGCGAAGGCCGCCTCCCCCTGCTCCCCCAGCTCGGTGCCCAGCGGAGAGACCGCGTCGTAGCCGAGGATGAGCGGGCGGAGGTCGGACATCGAGCCGCCGCCCTACCAGGGAATGAAGCGATAGAGCTTGGCGAACATCTCGTAGACCTCGATCCAGTTCTGCAGATCCCGCGTGGTCCGGATGTGCTCCCGCTTGTTCACCATGATCCAGCTCATGTGGGCGGCGCCGTCCTTGCACGTGGTGCAATCCCGCGTCGCCGAGGTGCAGCAGCGGTGCATGGTCTCGAGGTCGGCGCCCCAGCGGATGAACCGGATCAGCCGACGCGGAGGGGGATCCCGGGTGTCCAGGGGCTCGGTCACCGAGGGGCACTCCGCCCAGCCAAAGGACCGCCCCATGAGCATCCCGGTGGTGAGCACCTCGTGGTAGTAGTGGCTCGAGATGACCGTGTCCGGGTAGCGATCCAGCAGCCCGTCCATCTCGTCGCGCACGCGTCGAAGCTGATCCTCGCTCCAGGAGAAGCCGTCCACGCCCTCGTCGTTGGAAAGAAGCTGCAGGTGCACCTTCAAGCCGTAGTCCCGAATCCGCCGCACCATCTCGTCGGTCTGCCCGAGCTGCGCCGGGGTGATGGTATACAGGTAGTAGGTGTAGGGGTCGCCCTTGTAGTTCTCCGCCGAGATGGAAAACACGTCCTTGCCGCGCAGCTCCTTCTCCGTGGCGGAGTTGCCCCACAGCGAGATGCCCACCATCATGTCCGGGAACTCGTCGCGGGGCACCTTGATCAGGCCGTTGGTGGCGCAGTAGGTGGGGATCCGATCGTAGAAGGCCCGCACCCGATCCAGGTGCAGGGTGGGCTCGCCGCCGATGAGGATCGCCAGGTTCACCCCGCGCTCCTGCTCCTTGTCGACGAACCGCTTCCACTGCTCGAGGTCGGTCTCCTCCTGCACGTGCTGCTCGCCAGAGCTGAAGAAGAAACATCCCTTGCAGCGCAGGTTGCACTTGTTGGTCACATCGTAGATGGAGGACCGGATGTTGAGCTGGGAGATGCGACGGTAGCGGGCGAGCCACTCGTCGTCCAGAAGTGAGCTGACCGTGATCATGATGTCGTTTGGGGTTCGGCGGCGGGCGGCGTCCCTGCCGGAGCGGGCTCCCCTCGCGGGGGGGCCTCCCCTCGCGGGGGGGCCACGAGCTGGGTGCACAGGTTCGGGCCCTTGTCGTAACCCGTCACCCACACCGCGAGGTAGGTGTCCACGTAATCGAGCCACGAGCGAAACAGTAGCGGGTGGATGGCGTGGCGGTGCAGCCGCGCCGTCACCACCGCGCTGCCCGAGGCGTAGTGGCGGCAGTCATCGCAGTCGGTGTCCGGGACGCAGCAGGCCGCGCTGCGGTCCCAGCTGTGATCCGTGCGGTACTGGCGAAAGGACCGCCCCAGCCCCACGTGCTGCGAGGGGTTGCAGCGCGGGTAGGAGCAGCTGTACAGGCGGTGCAGGCCTTGGTCGTGGGTGTGGGCCACGGCGTTGTAGGGTGAGTAGAGCACCTGCTCCGGGTAGCGCCGCAACAAGGTGAGCATGGCCCGGCGGGTCTGGCGCAGGGTCTGCGGCGTGTGGCGCAGCTCGCCCGCGTAGCCCACCGGCGCCGAGAACATGTTGAAGGTCACCCGGCAGCCCTGCGACGCCAGGTGATCCACCACCTCGGCCACCTCGTCGATGTTCTGGCGGGTGAAGGTCACCACGAACACGGCGCGGTCGTCCCCGGTGTAGTTGTCCATCTGCCGCTGCAGCAGGCGCGGCGCCCGCCGCACGGCTTGGCTGGTCTCGTCGTTGCCCCACACCGAGATGTGGATCTTGTAGCCCACCGAGTCGGGGATGCGCTTTACGCCGTTGGTGGCGATGCACCCCAGCGGGATCTCGTCGTAGCAGGCCTGGCACACCGCGGGCAAAAGCGCCGGCTCGGCGCCGGCGAGCACGGTGTAGGTGATCCCGCGCTCCTTCTCGGCGCGCATGAGCGCCCGCCACTTTTCGGGGTCGCGATTTTCCGGCGCGAACTGCTTTTCCCCCTCGTAGTAGTAGCAGCCATCGCACTGGAGGTTGCAGCGGTTGGACACGTCGTAGGTGGACTCCCGCAAAAAGAACCACCGCCGCACCTTCTCCCAGCGCTCCTTGACCGAGGGATCGCTCAAAAGCTCCGCGAAGCGGTAGCGCCGCTTGGGCGTGACCTCGATGGGCTCCCCGGTGTCCGCGCCCGGATCTGCGCCTCGTGTTTCTGTATCGATCAGCATCGGCTTTGGTACTACGGCCGTTTTCCTCGTAGCTTCCGCCTCTTGGCGGCGGTCACGCCCCGACTTGGCGAGAAGCGGGGCGGCGGCCCAACGTGCCGATCGTCCCCGCCGCCTCCGAAACACCATCCGCGACCCGCTGAGCAGGGATGCCTTGGTTTGGTTTCGTCCGAGGCCGCGCTCGTCAAGCCCTCATGGCGAGGACATCGAAAAAACCAAGAGATCCTTGGTATCACGAGCTCGTGCGCTCTTGGAGGTACTCGGCGATGCGACGCACCGTCTTCAATTTGGGATAGTCCTCCTCGTAGATGGTGACATCCCACTCGTCTTGCAGAACCAGCACAACCGCGGTGAGATCCATGCTGTCGATCCCCAGCTCGTCCACGAGGTCGAGGTCGACGTCGAAGCTCTCTGGGGTCACGTCCTCCAGCTTGAGCTCATCGATGAGGATTTCGGAAACACGAACCGCGTTCGTTCTGGTATCGGTGTCCATCAGATCGAGTTTTTCCAGGTCATTACGGGGTTATACCCGCCGAGCCAGCGATGGCCCATCAGGCGGGGCGTCAAACGAAGGGGGGATCCAAGCATCCCCGCGACCAACTGTCAAGAGCGGGTTGACGTCTCGCGCATAACCCTAAATGTCTCTTTTACCCCTACTGCGCAACCCGCGTTTCTCGTCTCCCCTCGCCGCCCCTCGCCGTCGAGTATTACATGATAGCCGAAGGGTCGGTTGACAGCAACCGCTCTGCGCGTAACCATTTCGTGTTCGCGCAGCTCGCGTCCATGGGCTCGCGGGTGGTTTCCACCGAGGCGGACGGTTCCGGGCCGAGGCCCGCGCGTCGCGCGGGCCTCGCTGCCTTCGGCGCCGCAGCCCAACGCCTCCGCCCGTCCGGACCGCTGCACGACCGACGCTCATCATGAGATGCCCCCTCCTCGGCCGCCCCCTGGCGCGCATCGGCTACGTCAGGCGGGCCATCGTGGACGACGCCGACCTCAGCGCCTTCCGAGAGCGCCCCTCGCTGCGCCTGGTGGTGGGCGTCACGCTGATCACCATCAGCTCCTTTTTGGGCTGGCCCGCGGTGGCCGTGGCCGGCTGCCTGGCCATCGAGCAGCGCGACGCCTGGGTCTTCGTGCTGGGCGGCCCGGCGATCTACGGGACGTCCTGGCTGATCTGGGGTCTCGGAATACTCATTGCCACCAAAGACGCTTTGCGCTATGCGAACCTTTTCACTCGCTGGCTCGCCAAAACCGGCGTGGAGCGGCTACTCGGTGGCCCCGCCGCCGCCCGGACCTACGTGGCCTCGCTGCCTCCGCTTCCCTCGCCGCACCGCGTCGAGCCCGCACCGGCCCCGCCGAAGACTCCGACCGACCCCGGCGGGACCGCCGAAGACGAAGCAGTGCAGGCGCTCGACGCGATCGAAGCGATCGAAGCGAACGACACGATCGAAGCGAACCACACGATCGAAGCGAACCACAC
>CAYFWA010000128.1:0-3009 GCA_964346625.1 uncultured Myxococcales bacterium | reverse complement strand
CCACACGATCGAAGCGAACCACACGATCGAAGCGAACCACACGATCGAAGCGAACCACACGATCGAAGCGAACGACACGATCGAAGACCGAGAACGCAACAAAGGCAACGAGCCCCACAAGCGAGCAGGCGCACCGTGAAGTTTCAGCTCATCTTCCCCCGCTGGCCCAAGCTGGCCGGCCAGACGCCCTTTTGTCTCCCTCCCCTCGGCATGATCCAGGCCGCCGCCTGCGTGCCGGAGCACGTGGAGGTCACCGCCGCAGACGAGAACGTCAACGAGGTGACCTTCGATCCCGACGCGGACCTGATCGGGATCTCGGTGATGCTCACCTGCCAGGCCCCCCGGGGCTACGAGCTGGCCCGCCAGGCGCGTGAGGCCGGCAAGCCGGTGGTGCTCGGCGGCCTGCACGTGGCGCTTTGCCCCGACGAGGCCGCCGCCCACGCCGACAGCGTCGTGGTGGGCGAGGGGGAGGGGCTCATCGAGCAGCTCGTGGCCGACTTCGCGGCGGGGCGGATGCAGCCCCGCTACCAGCGCGAGGGCCTGGCCGACCTGACCCACTGTCCCCTGCCGCGCCGGGACCTGTACCGCAAGGATCGCGACTACACCTACAAGGGCTGGGAGCTGGTGGACCTGGTGGAGACCTCGCGGGGCTGTCGATTCAACTGCTACCCCTGCTGCACCCCGTATCTGGGCGGCCGGGTGCACCGCCTCAAGCCCATGGAGCGGGTGCTGGCCGACCTGGAGCGCACCTCCGACACCCTGTTCATCGTGGACAACTCCCTGGAACAATCCCGGGAGTATCAAAAGACCCTGTTTCGCGCCATGGCCGGCCTGGACAAGCACTGGGTCTCGCACCCCATCAGCCCGGATCCCGAGATCCTGTCGCTGGCCAAGCGGGCCGGCTGCTGGTACGTCTACCACGCCATCTACGACATCTCGGACAAGATCCACGACCGCATCAAGCTCTATCACGACCACGGCATCGGGGTGGAGGGCACCATCCTGCTCGGGCTCGACGACCACGACGAGGACTTCATCAAGCGGTTCATCGACTTCTTGCTCGAGGTAGACCTCGACCTGGCGGAGTTCACCGTGCTCACCCCCTTCCCCCAGACCCGGACCTACGCCGACCTCGAGGCCGAGGGCCGGATCATCGACCGGGACTGGAGCCACTACAACGCCGGCCAGGTGGTGTATCGTCCCCGACAGATGGCGCCCGAGACCCTGCAGCGGCTCTACGACGAGGCCTGGAAGCTCTTTTACGCCGAGGAGTCCCAGGAGCTGAAGATGAGCCGGCTGCTTTTGCAGATGCTGCGCGAGCGGCGCGGCCCCCGGCCCCGGCGCGCCGCCGGTGGGCTCGGCCGCGGGTCCGCGTCCTCCGGCTGAGCCCGGGGGCCGACCGCAGTTTTTTTTGATTTCCCCATCAGGTTTTACCCATCATGAGCGACCTACTGCCACAACTGAGCGAGACCATCGTCGAGACGCTCCAACTGGAAGACGTCTCGCCCCAGGACATCACCCGCGACACCCGGTTTTTCGCCGAGGGGCTCGGCCTCGACTCCATCGACGTCCTCGAGCTGGTGGTGGCCATCGAGCAGAAGTGGGGCGTGAAGATCGACAACAAGGAGCTGGGGCAAAAGGTGCTGGTCTCCGTGGGCTCCCTGCTCGACTACATCGAGGCCAACCGCCAGGGCGCCGAGACGGGATGAGCCCCTCATCCGGTGCGCGCCTCCCCGCCGGGGCGTTCGTGCGCAGCGTCGGCCTGGTGACGCCGGCGGGGCGCGGGCTCGAGGGGCTCACCCGGGCCCTCGCGCAAGGGACGCCGTGCCTCACCCCGGCCGATGGCTTCGCGCTCCCCGCGGATCGCGCCACCTACGTGGGGGCCGTACCGGACGCGCTGCTTTCCGACGCGCCCCTGCCGCGCACCCACCGGCTGGCCCTGACCGCCGCCCACGAGGCGGTCACCGGCCTGAGCCGCCCCCCGGACGCCGTGGTGCTGGGGGTCACCACCGGCGGCCTGCCCGCCACCGAGGCGCCGCTGCGCCGCGGCGACACCCACCCCGGCGCCTACGCCCTGCACGGCCCCGACACGGTCACCGGCGCGGTGGCCGAGGCCGTGGGCTGCCACGGCCTGCGTTTCACCCTGTCCACGGCCTGCTCCAGCGGCGCCGTGGCCCTCGCCGTGGGCAAGGAGCTGCTGCGCGCCGGCCTGGCCCGACGCGTGCTCGCCGGCGGCGTGGACGGGCTGTGCCAGCTCACCGTGCAGGGCTTCTCCTTGCTGCGCATCTGCGATCCCCGGGGAGCCCGCCCCCTGGACCGCGACCGCACGGGCATGACCGTGGCCGAGGGCGCCGCCTTCCTGGTGCTCGACGCCGAGCCCCCCGCCGATCCCCCCGCCGAGACGACCCTCGCGACGCTGGTGGGCGCGGGCCACTCCTGCGACGCCCATCACGCCACCGCCCCCGACCCCAGCGGCGCGGGCGCGGCCCGGGCCATGGAGGCCGCCCTGCGCGACGCCGGGCTCGCCCCCGACCGCGTGAGCTACCTGAACCTGCACGGCACCGGCACCCGGGACAACGACGCGGCCGAGGCCAGGGCGGTGCACCTCGTCTACGGCGACGCGCCCCCGGCCCTGTCGTCCACCAAGGGGCTGGTGGGCCACGCCCTGGCCGCGTCGGGGGCCATCGAGGCGGCCCTGGCCGTGTCGGTGCTCGACACCGGGGACCTGCCACCCAACGTCGGCCTGGAGCACGTTGACCCCGCGCTGGGCCTCGACCCCGTGCGGGGCCTCGACCCCGCGCGGGGCCTCGACCCCGCGCTGGGCCTCAACCCCGTGCGGGGTGCTTCCGTACCCACCGCCAGCCCCGACACCGACCGGGACTCCAGCCGCGCTCGACCACCGGGCTTTTCCGCGGTCTCGGTGGTCCAGAGCAACTCCCTGGGGTTTGGCGGCAGCAACGCCAGCCTGGTGCTGGCCCGCGCCGCCGCGGCCCCTGCCGATGCCCACCC
>CAYFWA010000127.1:10686-11901 GCA_964346625.1 uncultured Myxococcales bacterium | reverse complement strand
CATACATTGACGTATTTAACCGACGAGCGACGCTGACAGAATTGATGGATCGGCGCACGAATGCCGAAGTTATTCTTGCGCGAGCCCATAGGAGACCAACGGCTACCCGCCCTGCTCGCTCAGCCGCTGCCGGAGCTGGGAGACATCCTCGCCGTACTGCTCGGCGTAGTCGAGGTGCTGGTGGGCGGCCTGGAGATCCTCGAGCTGGAAATAGCAGATGGTGAGCAGCAGGTGCGCGCGCCCCGACTGCCAATGCGTGACCAGGATGTCGGTGAGCCGGTCCACGGCCTCGGCCACCTGGCCCTCGCGCAAGAGCAGATTGGCGTGGGCCAGCCGGGCGTGGACGTAACCGGGATCCACGGCCACCGCCTGCTGCCAGGCCTGCTTGGCGTCGGCGAAGCGGTGCTGCCGTTCGTGCACCAAGCCCAGGTGGTACCAACCCTCGGCGTGGCCCGGGACCTCGGCCAGCACCGCCAGCAGCACGGCTTCGGCCTCGGGGAGCCGATCCTGCATGCGATACAGCGAGCCCAGGTGGGTCCGCGCCGCCACGTCCCGCGGCGACTCGCTCAGGTGCTGCTCCAGCGCGGTGATGACGTCCACGACCCGCTCCGAGGGTGTGGGCGACGCGGCGGGCGCGGCGGGCGCGGCGGGTGCAACGGGTGCGGCGGGTGCGGCGGGCGCAGTGGGCGCGGCGGGCGTTAGCGCTTCCTTCATCGCTCCCTCGGTCGATGGCGACTGCGGAGCCGAAGGCGGCGCCGTCGCGCCGGGATCGGCCAGCCACTCGGGTAGGGTTGGGATCGTAGGCATCGCGGTCGAGGCCGGGGAACCAGGGGAAGCCGGGGAGGCCGTCGGAGACGACGCGGAGGCCTCTCCGCGTCGCACCACGGTGTACCGGATGTCCTGATCGTTGTCGTCGAGGACCGGGGGCTCCCAGGCCGTGGGGCGCGTGGGCGGGTCCTGGGTTCCCACGAAGGGGACCGGGCCGGTGGGCGCCTCGAGATCCTCCAAGGCATCGTCCAGCGCCGACAGGGGGTCCCAGGGATCGGCGCCGACCGGATGGATCTCGCTGGTGATCTCCTCGTCCAGAAACCCGGAGTCGACGCCCGCAGAGCCTCTGCCGACGCTCCGGTCCCCGCTCCGGTCCCCGCTCCGGTCTCCGCTCCGGTCCCCGCTCCGGTCTCCGCTCCGGTCTCCGCTCCGGTCCCCGCTCCGGTC